>JBAVYF010000057.1:0-12339 GCA_049698655.1 Occallatibacter sp.
GCCACGAGCGAAAGCCGGTTGAGCCAGCGGCGGCGGCGCGCTCCCCAGGCCAGACCGCCCAGGCCCAAAGCGCCGGGCAGCAGAAACGCCCAGGCGATGGGAGTTGACCCCTTGCCCTGCGGGGGTACCGGCGAAGCCGAGGCGGTGGAAGCCGCATAGGTCTGAATCACTATCGAACTGGTGGGCGGGCACGCGGAGGCCAGAGAACCGCTGGGACAGCTCCCAGGGGTGGTCGATAGAATTTCCAGATTTTCCGGGGTAGCGATGCACGTAGCCCCGTCGGGAAGGCCTGAGCAAGAAAGCGTGACAAACATTGGGGCCGTCAACGTGGAGGTGAACTCCACTGACGGGGCGACGGTAATCGTGAGCGATCCCGACTGACCGGGCGTGAGGGTAAGGGTATTCGCGGAGGTCGAGGCCGGGGTGAAATTGGAGAGGGCAACCGTGAATTCACACTCTGTGGCGACGCTTACGAGAACAGCCGTTGAGGTCGAAGCCTGGTAGCCAGCGATGCCGGTAAAGTTTGCGGTGAGGCTATGACTGCCCGCCGCCAGGGCAACCGTAGGGCTGGCCGTGCCTGAGGAACTCAGAGCCACACTGGCCAGTTGAACGGCATTCCCCTCGAACTGGTCAAAGATGGTCACGGTGCCGGAGGTGACCGGGGTTCCACTTGCAGCCACTGTGACCGTGAGCGCCTGTGAGCATCCGCTCAGGGCGCCGGCAGTCAGCGTCGTTGTTGTGGTAACGCCGACGGGTATGGCGAACGCCAGCGCGGGCATCAATAGCGCGATAACCAATCCTGCAACCAACTCAAGCCGCAGACCGCGGCAGTTTATGCCTCTCACGTGTACGTGCTCCAAATCTCAAGAAAAAATCGTCTGCCGGCAGTCTGTCGCAGCCCAGAACCCTATTGTATCCGGCGGGGGCGGATCCAAGCCATTCCCGGCCTGTTCCTTGGACGCATCGGCGGGGAGAAGGACGCCGAATTGCCGCAAACCCGGCAATAGCCTTGCCCGAATCCCGAAATCCGGCAGGTAAGCCGGGCATTGATCACGGCTTCCACCTTCGATCCGCGTTATCCTTGATTGTTTGAGGTGAACGCCATGACGCAGTCCGCTACCCGCCCCCAGCTCGCCCACCTGACCGCAACGCTCGACGAACTGCGCGCCAAAGGCACCTACTTCAAGCTGCGCATTCTCGACGACCAGCAGGCGCCGGTCTGCCACTACGACGGCCGCAAGGTCATCAACCTGGCCAGCAACAACTACCTCGGCCTGGCCAACGACCCAAGGCTGATTGAGGCGGCTGTGGCCGCGACGCGGACTTTTGGGGTGGGCTCGGGCGCGGTGCGTACCATCGCCGGCACCATGCGCATCCACATGGACCTGGAAGAAAAGATCGCCCGCTTCAAGAACGTGGAGGCCTGCGTGGTCTTCCAGAGCGGCTTTACGGCCAACGCCGGCACGGTCGGCTCGCTGCTGGGCAAGGACGACTTTATCCTCTCCGACGAGTTGAACCACGCCAGCATCATCGACGGCGCACGGCTGTCGCGGGCGAAGATCAAGGTCTTCCGCCACAAGGACGCGGCTCACTGCGAGGAGCTGCTCAAGGAGATTGCCAACGAGCCGGGCCACAAGCTGGTCATCACCGACGGCGTTTTTTCGATGGACGGCGACATCGGCATCGTGGACAAGCTGGCTGCTCTGGCCGAAAAATACGGCGCCATCATGATGGTGGACGACGCCCACGCCTCGGGCGTGTTGGGCCGCAACGGGCGCGGGTCGGTGGATCACTTCGGGATGCACGGCAAGGTGGATGTGCAGGTGGGCACGCTCTCGAAGGCCATCGGCTGTTTGGGCGGCTACGTCTGCGGAACGCGCGATTTAATTGACTACCTCTATCATCGGGCGCGGCCGTTTTTGTTCTCAACTTCGCATCCGCCGGCGGTGGCGGCTGCATGCATGGCCGCCTTCGACATTCTGGAGGCGGAGCCGGAGCGCATCGAGCGGCTGTGGTCGAACACTCGCTACTTCCAAGGTGAACTCAAGCGCGCCGGATTCAACATCGGCGGAGTGACTACCCCAGCCAGCGAAACGCCGATTACGCCGATCATCCTTGGCGACGGCCGCGCCACGATGGAGTTCTCTCGGGCGCTGTTTGATGAGGGCGTGATGGGCACCGGGATTGCGTTTCCGACGGTGCCGGAAGGCAAGGCCAGAATCCGCCTGATCCTCACCAGCGAACATACCAAGGCGCAACTGGACCAGGCGCTGGAGACGCTGGAGCGGGTGGCGAAGCGGCAGGGGATACGATACTAGGATAGGGTCACCATGATCGCTCACTTGCGCGGAAAGCTCATCTTCAAGCAACCCGGCCAGGCCATCGTCGAGGCGGCCGGGGTGGGCTACGACGTTATGATTTCGGTACCCACCTTCACGGCGCTGCCCAGCGTGGGCGCAGAAGCCGCGCTGCATATTCATACTCAAGTGAGCGAAGATCAGATTGCGCTGTTCGGCTTTCTCGATCGCGAAGAGAAGCGGCTCTTCGAGCAGCTGATTACGGTCAGCGGCGTCGGACCCAAACTGGCCATCAAGATGTTGAGCGGCCTGTCGAGCGAGCGTACGGTGCAGGCCATTCGCGGGCAGGACCACGCGCAACTGACGCACATTCCCGGCGTGGGAAAGAAGCTGGCCGAGCGTCTGGTGGTGGAACTAAAGGACAAGCTGGACCACTTTGCCGTTGCGCCGGTGCAACCCTCCGTGCAGGGAGCGGCTGTGGACGATGTGCTCTCCGCGCTGGTCAATCTCGGCTATCAGCGAGTTGCCGCCGAAAAGGCCATTGAACAAGCCATCGCCAAAGATAAAGCTCTCGCATCCGATTTTGACGGGCTGTTCAGGGGAGCGTTGAAGGTAATCCGGTGAGAACTGTGTTAAGGCACGACTTCAGCCGTGCCGAAAGCAAAATCCGAAGAGCGCGAACTTCGCCTCAGAGAGCACGAATAATTCCGGCACAAATTTCTATCACCGGCACTAGAATGAATTGGGGTCAACGTCAATGAAATACTACATTCCTTTGATCGCCACATCTGCCGCGCTGCTCCTGCCGCTTTCTGCCCATTCTTATTGCTTTCAGCCGCAGCCTAGACTCGTCTGTGGTGAGTACTTTGATAGCAAACTCATCATCGAAGCCACGCTTGTTCAAATTGACAGTGTGGGTGATCCAGATTCTCCGGATGCCTATAATTACACCTTGCAAGTTGACAGAATCTTAGTCGGCAAAAGTGATACAACCATTCACGTGTACGAAGGAAATGACAGCGGCAGGGCCAGTTTTTATTGGGTAAAAGGTCGAAAGTACTTGCTTTTTCTCCGTTACCACGACGATTTCAAGGCTTGGGTACTGGATGGCTGCGGCAACTCCGGACCACTCCGCAAAGCCGGTAAGGCGTTAGCGCAGATCGCTGCCATTCAAACAGCACATGATGGTGGTTGGATTCGAGGTGAATTTAGCGATCGAAGCGAAGGCGTCAGAATCGTCGCTGAAGGCTCGGCAGGAGTCTTTTCAACTGAATCTGGCAAGCAAGGTATCTTCAAGATCAAGGTTCCCGCCGGACAATACAACCTGCGAGCCGCAGACCCGGATGGCGTTTTCAAATATATCAAAGCCGACTTCAGTTACGAAGATCCTGAGAACATCCACATTGTGCCCGGAAGCTGTGCTCAAGTTGAGTTTACTCAGG
This sequence comes from Occallatibacter sp., assembly GCA_049698655.1. Lineage (GTDB taxonomy): Bacteria > Acidobacteriota > Terriglobia > Terriglobales > Acidobacteriaceae > Telmatobacter. Next base: position 3,740 of record JBAVYF010000057.1, read on the forward strand.
TTGACGCAAAGAGCCCACAGAAGAAGTAAGCTAAATTTCAGTGCCCTTCGATGAGTTAGAAAGTTTCATCAAGTCCTACGCGCAAAGCACATGCGCTACACTGCTTTTGTTATGGTTTCCAAGAAAAAATCCCCGCCCATCGTACCCGCCGCCCATCTTCGCCCCGAGGGGCTTGCCTTCCTGCGCAATCTCAAGCGCAACAACGACCGCGAGTGGTTTACTCCGCGCAAGGCGGTCTTCGAGGCGGAACTGAAGGAGCCGATGCTGGCCATCATTCGCAAGGTCTCCGAGGCGATGGAGAGTTTTGCGCCGGCGTATGTGCGCCCCGCGGAGAAGTGCCTCTTCCGGATTTATCGCGACACGCGCTTCAGCGCCGACAAGAAGCCTTACAAAACGCACGTCGCCGCCTGGTGGATGCTCGAAGGGCTGAAGAAGACTTCGGGGGCGGGATTCTACTTCCACATCGACGCCAAGGAAGTGATCATCGCCGCCGGAGCCTGGATGCCGGAAAAAGATCAACTGGCCGCCATACGCCACTGGCTGCTTGACCATCACAAGGAGTTCCGCAAACTGCTCGAAAGGCCCGCCGTGCGCAAGACCTTTGCCGAATTTGAAGGCAATGCGCTGACGCGGCCGCCGAAGGGCTTCTGTGCCGAGCATCCTGCAATGGACCTGATCCGATGCCGGCAGTGGGGGCTGAGCACCTCTCTGCCCGCCTCGGCGGCGCTGAAGCCGGACTTTGCCGCAGTTCTGGCGCGACATTTCCGGCTGGCCGCGCCGGTGGTGGATGCGCTGAACACACCGATCACCGCAAATCTGCTGCCGCGCAAAAAGGTGCTCTTCGGCCTGGATTGAGCGCTTTGATCGCACCCTTGCGCCAGAAAAAATGCGCAAGGATGGGGCACGGAGTGGCAGCCATTTGGATGGGTTTTCAGGCGGGCAAGCCTCACAAACCAGCAAAAATAGGCGAAAATAGGCGAAAAACCCACAAAACCCGAAGAAAATTGTGGAAATCACGGCTTTTTACCTTGACTTTGCCCCAGCAGAAGTCGCATGGTAACGAACGACGGGTACTCCGACCCGCATGAATACAGGGGTTTCGTGCAAACGTTGCCTGACTCCCTCCATGCGGTACGCATTTCGCGGCGGAAGCCCAGGCAACACCGGCGCGCCCAAGGGCACGCCCAAAAGGAGAGCATCACATGGCTACTGGATTGACCAAGACTGCCCTGACTCGGCTTCTGGCCGAGAAAATGGAACTGACCAACAAGCAAGTCGCAGCCTTCCTGGACCTGCTGGCGGAGACTGCCCTCAAGGAAACCAAGAAGAACGGCGTCTTCGTAATCCCGGGCATCGGGCGCCTGGTGAAGGCGGAGCGCAAGGCCCGCATCGGACGCAACCCCCAAACCGGCGCGGCCATCAAGATCAAGGCCAAGACGGTGGTCAAGTTCCGCGTGGCCAAGGCCGCCAAGGACGTGATCGCCCCCGCCAAGAAATAGTTCACCGCGCACGGCGGGAAAGAAGCCGTCCCCCAAACTGCAGACGGCAACGGGGAGGAGCCGCAAGGGGCTCTTCCCCGTTGTTTTTGCCGCAAACAGCGCCTCTTCCAGACTTTTTCATCCGCGCGCCATGTTGACTCATCTAACGCTGCATGGCAACAACGCTCACCACCGAGAATTCACTGAAGTCGAAGACGGCCCCCGCGATTTCCAGTTCCGTTCTGTTCCTTCTTCGGCTTGAAGGGCTGGCGGTAGCTGCGGTCTCCGCTGTGCTCTACGCCCGCACCGGCGCCAGTTGGTGGCTGTTTGCCGCGCTGTGGCTCACGCCCGATCTCTCCATGCTGGGTTATCTTGCAGGGCACTGCTGGGGCGCGCGCATCTACAACGCCATCCACGCGTACGTTGCCCCTGGATCGCTGGCGCTGTGCGCACTGCTGCTGGACCGGCCCGCGCTGCTGCCCTTTGCGCTGGTCTGGGTGAATCACATCGGCGTGGACCGGCTGCTGGGCTTCGGCCTGAAATACCCGGCGGGTTTTCACTGGACGCACCTGGGCAAACCCCAAGGGCGGCGAGAGGAAACTATTTCGTCAAGCCAGCCTCTTGCCTGATCTCCGGCACGAGCGCCCGCACGACCAGCGAGAGACCAAAGCTGACGATGATGGCCTTGATCATGAGCCAGTTGTCGTAGCTCCACGAGAAGAAGGCCAGCGTGACGAAGACGCCGATGGGGTTGATCTCCGCGAGTACGGAGCGGAGCCATTGCGGTTTGCTGCCGGTGGGTTTGAGGCCAGTGCGCGACAGAATGGCGCCAAGCCGGGGAAACAGCCGCGGCACGGCGCGCAGATACTCCCGGTAAGGCTCGCCAAGCTGACCGGCGAGAAATGCTTCTTCGCCGAAGATCAAGCGCATCTGAAAGACCGTGATGAGAACCACTACAAAGATCGCGCCGGTCGGCGGCATCAAAAAGGCCATCGCAGCGAACATGCACCAGGAGCCGAGATAGAGCGGGTTGCGCACGTAGCGATACGGCCCCTCGGCCTGCACGGCGCCGGCCTTCATCTCGCCGTGGTTCACCGTGGCGGAGCCGAGATACGCCGTGCCCCAGACCCGCAGCACTGCGCCCTTGGCGGCGATCAGCGCGGCTACGGCGATCACCAGCGGCGTGGCAACGGCAGAGGAGAGCACTCCCAGACGGCTCAGCTCGGTCGCCAGCCACGCCCACAGCGGGAAGCGATTTCCAATGCCCCAGGCATCAATCCACGGGGCCCAAAAGCCAAGCGTGATGATGACCGTAATAATTATCACCCGGAGACGGAACTCGATCTTCGTTGCTCCCATTCATCTCTCCTGTTGCCGGAGTGTATCATCCTGCTGGTGTAAGATTTTGACTTATTATCGGCATCAGAGTGGATTCGTTGGCGATTTTGCCGGGCACGGCGCAGGTGAAGGGTAGGAGAGAGCGATGAAGAGAGTTCAGACAGCAATCGTTGTTGCAGTCATGGTTTTGTCGCTGAGCCGTATGGCTGTGAGCCAGACCGGCGCAAGCAGCCCGCAGAACCCGCCGAGCCTGGAAGATCAGATGCTCCAGGCCGTTGAAAAAGGGGATTTCGCTGCAGTCTTGCAACTGCTGGATAAAGGCGCCCATATCGATGCTCAGGGCAAAGACGGTGTCACGGCGCTGATTGCCGCATCCGCAATGGGCAAGGTTGACATTGTGAAGCAGCTGCTGGCCAAAGGCGCCAGCATCGACCTCAGGGACAATCGCGGCGACACCGCGCTGAACTATGCGGTGATGGTGAATAACATCGACGAGGTAAAGTTGCTGCTGGCGAAAGGCGCGAACGTCAACATTCAGGAAGAGGGCGGACTGACGCCGCTAATGCTCTCGGTTGTCTCCGGCTCACCCGACATTGTGAAGCTGCTTCTGGATAAGGGCGCCAATACCGAAGCCAGAGACAAGAACGGCTTTACGGCGCTGATGGCGGCGTCGGGCGGCGGGTTGATCGATATCGTCAAGCTGCTGCTGGACCGGGGCGCCAACATTAATGCCAAGAGCGACGACGGCACCACGGCGCTCAAGCTGGCGATAGGCAATAGCAAGCCTGATGCGGAAAAGCTGCTGCGGGAGAGAGGCGCACAATAGGGTCTGGCGCCGTTGCCTCGCGCCGCCAGGCCGCGGCCATTCTGAAGGGACCCCGTGTGGTAGGCTGGCGCAAGAAGGCGGCGTGCCGTCTCTGCGTGGAGGTTTTTCCATGTTCCTGCGTGCTCTTGTTTTGTCTGCCTTGTCTGCCGTGGTCGCAATTCCCCTGACCGCGCAAATCGCTGCCGCTCAAACTGATCTTGCCGCTTCGGTTGAGCGGCAGTTGCCCGCCCTCACCGAGACCTACAAGCACTTGCACCGCAACCCGGAGCTCTCGCGCCACGAAGAGCAGACCTCGGCTTTTGTGGCCGGCGAGTTGCGCAAGCTGGGCTTTACCGTGACCGAGCATGTGGGCAAATACGCGGATGGCGCGCAGGCTTTTGGTGTGGTAGCGGTGCTGGAGAACGGCCCCGGGCCGCGGCTGTTGATGCGTACGGAACTGGACGCTTTGCCGGTGGAGGAGAAGACCGGCCTGGACTACGCCAGCACCGTGAAGACCATCAACGCGCAAGGCCAGCAGTTGAGCGTGATGCACGCCTGCGGCCACGACTTGCACATGACCGTGCTGCTGGGCGCGGCGCGCGAGATGGCTGCGCGCAAGAGCCAATGGCACGGAACGCTGGTGCTCGTCGGCCAACCTGCTGAAGAGGTGGCGCAGGGCGCCGCTGCGCTGCTCGCCGACCATCTTTACGAACGCTTCGGCCGGCCCGACTTTGTGCTCGCCGAGCATGACACGAACGACGTGGCTGCGGGTTCCGTTGCCCTGAAGGGCGGTCCGCTGCTGGCCAGCAGCACCAGCATCAATGTGACCATCCGCGGCATCGGCGGACACGGCTCCGCGCCGCAAGCCGGCAAGGATCCCATCGTGCTCGCCGCGGAGTTTGTGCTAGTGGCCCAGACCATCGTCAGCCGCCAGATCGATCCGCAGCAGCCCGCTGTGCTCACCGTGGGCACCATTCACGGCGGGACGAGGAGCAACATCATTCCCGATGAGGTGACGCTGGGCCTCACGCTGCGAACCTATTCGTTGGCCGAGCGCGACCAGATCTTGGATGCAGTGCGCCGCACTGCAAATGGGCTGGCGGAGGCCTACGGCATTCCCGCGGACCACATGCCGACGGTGACCGTGGTCGAAAGCGCCCCCGTCACCTTCAACGACCCGGCCCTGGCAGAGCGGCTGCGCGCTGCTGCCACGGCGGCGCTGGGCAAGGACCGCGTTTTGGAAGCTCGCGCCATCATGGCAAGCGAGGATGTGGGCCTGTTTTCGCTGGATGGGAAGATTCCGGCGGTGATGTATTGGCTGGGCGCGGCCGACGCGAACAAGCTCGACGAGAGCCTCAAATCCGGAGTGCCGCTGCCCAGCCTTCACTCGGCGCTGTTTGCGCCAGTCTACGCGCCGGCCATCCAAACCGGGGTGACGGCGATGACCGCGATGGCGCTGGATTTGCTGAAGTAGGCTCAGCGCGTTTGGATTGTTGATCCGGCCAGGCTGCATGCGGCTCAGCCTCTACACTATCTACAGCTTATGATTGGCCGGGAATCGAATACCGACACCATCGCCGCTGTCTCCACGCCTCCGGGCCGGAGCGGTATCGGGATTGTGCGGCTGAGCGGACCCCAGGCCGCGCCGTTCGCCGCGCAACTGGTTCGCCTGCGTCAGCCGCTGGAGCACGGCCATGCGCGGCTGGCTGATGTTCTCGATGAAGATTCCGGCATCGATGCCGGTCGCATTGACGAGGCGCTTGTAACTTATTTTGCCGCGCCCCACTCTTACACCGCCGAAGACCTCGTCGAGATCGCGGCGCACGGCTCGCCCGTGGTGTTGGAGCTGTTGCTGAGCCGCGCTCTGAAGCTGGGCGCGCGGCTGGCTGAGCCGGGCGAGTTTACGCAGCGCGCTTTTCTGGCTGGCCGGCTCGACCTCACACAGGCCGAGGCGGTGCGCGACCTGATCGAAGCGCAGACGCTCACACAGGCGCGCCAGGCCGCCAGCCAGATGGGCGGCGCGCTCAGCCGGCGCGTCGGGCCGGTGAAGCAGGCGTTGGTTGAACTCATCGCGCTACTCGAAGCGGGCATTGATTTTGCCGAGGACGACGTGGAGCTGACAACGGCGGCAGAGATCGCCAGCCGCATCGGCCAACTGACGCCGCCGCTCACCGCGCTGGAAGCCTCCTTTGCCCGCGGCCGCATTGTCCACGACGGGCTAACGCTGGCCATTGTGGGACGGCCCAACGTGGGCAAGAGCTCACTCTTCAACAGACTGTTAGAGCGCGACCGCGCCATTGTGACCGCAACCCCCGGCACCACCCGCGATACGGTCACCGAACGGATATCTCTCGACGGCATTCCACTGGAGTTGGTGGACACGGCCGGGTTGCGCGAGGGCCTGGGCGAAGGTCTGGGCGATGGTTTGGAAGAGGCCGAGCAACTCGGCATTCGCCGTAGCCGCGAAGCGCTGGCCGACGCCGCGCTGGTGGTGGTGGTGCTGGACGCGACCGAGCCACTGAACGACGAAGAGCGACGGCTGCTGGCTGCTGTCGAGGGCCGTCCTGCGCTGGTGGCCGTTAACAAGAGCGACCTGGTCAGCGAGATGCCCGAGGCCGGCAGGCCACAGCCCGATTGCGCCGGGTTGCCTATGCTCGCCACATCGGCGCTCACCGGCGAAGGCATTCCCGCGCTGCGCGAGCGCATTCTCGAGCTGGCCACCGGCGGAGCCGCCGCCGAGCCGGGGATGTTGACCAGCCTGCGCCACCAGCAGGCTATCGCCGCGGCTCTCGCTGCCCTGGCCGACGCCGCGCAGGCCAATGCAAACTCGATTCCCCACGAGATGATCCTGCTGGACCTCTACCGCGCGCTTTGGGCGCTGGACTCTCTGGCCGGCCAGACCACTCCCGACGACATTCTGAATCTTATTTTTTCAACTTTCTGCATCGGAAAATAGCAATCAACGGCTCGTGCCTTGCGTCTGGCGGCGGGTTCCCGGCGGAATTCATTTTTTCGGCAGAAACAGTCCCGGCGCGGTGGCCAACTCCGTATGCGCTACCCACCAATCCCTTACCGCTCTCGATGCTGTCGCCTGTCCATCGTCATGAACAAAGTTACAAACTATCTCCGCGGATACTGCCAAAACGTGTGGCAGATCGTATCAGGATTTGAGCCATGGGCGGCTGGGATTGGCCTCGGCTCAGACGAGCCGCTCGAAGGCTTGCCGGATGCGCTCCGGGAGGGTGACCGGCTCATCGGGGAGCTTGGAGCTGAGTTCTAACACAATGGCGGGAGGCGTGGGGAGAGCGTTGAGGGCCGCAACCGCGGCCGGCCAGTCGATGGAGCCGTCGCCGGGACAGAGATGCTCGTCTTTGAGGCCGTGGTTGTCGTGCACGTGGACCTGGACGATGCGGCCGGAGAGCGTGGCGATGGCTGCGAACACTCCGACCGTCATGTGAGCGTGGCCGAGATCGAGGCAGGCGCCGATTGAATCCAGGTGGCCGGTTTCGAGGATTTCGACCAGATGCTCGGGGGTTGTAGGCTCGCCGGTCAGGTTCTCCACCAGCGGGCGCACGCCCAGCGGACGGGCAAAGGCGCCCAGGTGTTCCAACGCAGTCAAGGCGTACTCGATCGCGCGCGGCGACCATTCATCGGCTCGCTCTCCCAGATGCACGACGAGGTTGTGAAAGGGGATGTGCTCGGCGGTTTCGAGGGCGCGCTTGATCTCGTCCATGGCCTCAATGCGGCGGGCTTTTTCCGGGTGCAGCAGGTTGAGGGTGGGAGCGCCGGCGCGACCCATCTCGCGGTCGGGGTAGAGCGGGGCGTGCATCGACCACGCCGTTAGCGGGTTGGAACGGAACCAGGAGGCCAGCTCAGCGACCTGATCGCGGTTGGTGTAGTCGAAGTGCTGGCGCGCGGCAAAGATTTCGACCGCCTGCGCTCCCGAGCGGGCAGCGAGCTCCAGCAGCCCAGGGAGCAGGTGCCGGTTCAAAAAGAGATGCGTCGACAAGACTCGCAGCTTGGCCAAGGATTCCCCCGCGCCGGATGGATGAGAATAGCCAACCGGGCGCTTCCTCTATTGTTGCATCTTTGCAATTACTTACGGTAAACCGGGATTGCGGAAGAGAGCGGGCGGCGGAGGGAGCAATCACTGTGGGATGGAATTGTGCCGGCCTTCGATTTTTATATAACTGAAAGCATTTTTACTTTTTTGAAAACGAATAGAAAAATATGAGCAAAAGTGAACGACTAGTGCCTAAAATCCAAAGAACCTGGTGGGGACTTGAGTGTGTGTACTTGAGGTTGGGGACAGAGAGGGTTTGCTTCGGTTACTCTTCGGAAAGTCTGGGGGCCAAAACGAAAAAAGGGGCAAAAAATCGTACGACTGACCTAAATCATTTACGGTTTGATCCTTCTGTTTTCCTGGCGCAAGCCGGGCTGGGGCGGAAGGTTGTCCAATTGAAGCCCAAGGAGGCTTTCTTCTCCCAGGGCGATGCGGCGGACTGTGTCTTCTACCTTCAGAACGGCCGCGCCAAGCTCACGGTGATCTCGAATGAGGGCAAAGAGGCGACCATCGCGCTGCTCACGACGGGCGACTTTGTGGGCGAGGATTCGATGGCGGGAACGCCGGGGCTGCGGATGGCGACAGCGACGGCCATCACCCCATGTTCCGCGCTCAAGATTGAGCGAACAGAGATGGTGCGCGTGATGCACGAAGAGCACACCTTTAGCGACCTGTTTTTGAAGTTTCTGCTGGAGCGCAGCATGAGAGCTCAGGCTGACCTGGTCGATCAACTGTTCAATTCCAGCGAGAAGCGGCTGGCGCGGATTCTGTTATTGATGGCGGAGTTCGGGCAGCCGGGCGAACCGGAGTCGTTTATTCCAAAGATTTCTCAGGAGACGCTGGCGGAGATGATCGGGACGACGCGGTCGCGGGTTAGCTTCTTCATGAATCGTTTTCGCAAGCTGGGATTTATCGA
>JBAVYF010000058.1:0-7890 GCA_049698655.1 Occallatibacter sp.
ATACTGGTCGTAGCGAACGCCGTAGGTCACCAGCAGATTCTTGCGGAGCTGCCATGCGTCCTGACCAAAAAGGTCGTAGAAGAAGGAGTGGTACGCGGCGCCCGGATTACCGATGCTCGCACTCACACTGGAGTAGATCTGATCCGAACCCGCTGGTGTGTTTGTCTTTGCGGCCTGATATTGCGCAATCGAGGCGAACGTGTATTGCGTGTAGATGTCCGCAAGCTGTGTGTCGAGGTTCTGCTGCATTCCGAACCCGAACTTCATTGCATGCTTGCCCTTGATCCAGGTTACGTTGTCGTTGAAGCTGGGAATCTTTTCCTGGTACTTATCCCCGACGGAGTTCGACCCGCCAAAATTGGCTACGCCCGAGATCGTGACCATTGGCCCTGCGCCTGTTAGCGCATCGGCGACATGATGCTCATTGCGATAGGGCCATGAGCCGCGGAATTCGTTGAACAGGCTCGGAGAGAAGGTAGTAACCCATTGCGCTCCGATGATGTGGGCGCGATCCTGGAAGTCAGCCGCGGCGCTCACTGCATATTGGCCGCCCACATCGCTGTTGAAGGGATAGACGTTGCGGAAGTAGTTGTAGCGGATGAAGACCTGATTCTTCTTGTTAAGCGCTGCGTCAATGCGGGTATCAAACCACTGAGCGTGTTGCACTGTGGGCGCAGTATTGAAGTCACTCGCGCTTTCGCCCAGGGCTTCCAACGCAGTCTTATTGGCGGAACTGATGGTATTCGGCTGCGGGTAAGAACGCCTCAGGTGCTCATAGGCGGCATAGAAGAAGAGCTTATCTTTGATGACCGGCCCGCCGACATTCCCGATCACGTCATCAACGTGCAGGCTGGGCTTCGGTACGCCACCCGTAGCAGGATTGCAGTTAATCAGAATCGGGCAAGAGCTGGCTGCCTCTGGCCGCCAGATGTAATCCGCCGTACCATGGAATGTGTTGGTGCCCGACCCGGTAATGGTGTTGAAGATAACGCCCGCGGTGTTACCAAACTCCGGCGAGTAGCTATTTGAAATTGTCTCAATTTCACGCACGTACGAATCGGAGATGGCAAAGAGACGCAATCCATAACGGTCTGTCTCTGTATCGACCATACCATCCAACTGAAAGTTGACGCGGTCCACCAGGCCATTGGTGTCTACCGTGCGCGGAATGCCGTTTTCCGGGTTGGGGTGTCCGCTGATGCCCGGCTGGAAGAGGATGAAGTTGTAGGGGTTGCGCGAGGAGAGGGGAAGGTTCTGTGTCTCTTGCGCGGAGATGGTCCGGCTGAGGTCAAGCCGCGACGGCTCCAGAATGGGCGCATCGCCAACCACCAGCACCTGCGTGGCTACACTTCCGGTCCTCAGTTGCACATCCACGGTGACGCTGCTGCCTGCTTCCACATTCACGCCCTTCTGTGTGAGTGGCGCAAATCCAGTTGCTTCCGCTAACACGGAGTAGGCGCCAAGCGGAAGGTTCGGTATAACGTACGCGCCGTCATCGCCCGATTTTGTTTGCCGCGTAAATCCGGTGGCCAGGTTGGTGATGGTGACACCGACGCCGGGCAGAACAGCGCCAGAACTGTCCGTGACAGTGCCCCGGATTGTTCCATTAATCGACTGAGATTGCCCCATGGCACACTGAACGGCAATTGACGGAAGAATCGCCCCAAGCAGGGCGATAGAGAGAACGGATTTCCAAATACTAGTGAGCATGGACACTTCCTCCTAGAGAGATGTGGGTTCAGTTCTTCTTTCTCCGCACTCAGCGGATGGAACAACTTACTAAAGCGTCTTTAGTAAGTGATGAAAAAATTGTAGCATGGTGTTTATGGAAGCGCAACATAAATTATATGGCAAGAATATTACGGCAGAAATTGCCCTTCCACTTGTCTCAATCCCAATGCGATTGCGCCGTACAACTGGGCCTCTGTCCCAAGCCCGCTTGATCGCAGCGCGGGGCGCGCGAATTCATGGCGCTGCACTAGATTGTCCGTTTCCCGGCACAAGCTCGGATGTGTACCCACTCCGCCGCCAAGCACCACCATATCCAGATTCAACAGCAGAGAGATATCAGTAATCATATTCGCGAGAACCCGCGCCACAAAACGGAGGACTTCGATGGCCCTGCTATCGCCTTCTTTTGCCAGATCAAAAACCTGCGTGGCCTTTAGCGAAGTCAGTTCGCCCTCCACCTGCGAACCAACCGCGCGCAGCGCCCGCAGCCATTCCTCTTGAATGCCACGCCCGCCTATGGCCTGTTCCAGTTGCCCCTTCTCGCGCGTCCGCATCGGCCCACGCTCACTACCGCTCACGCCGAAGTAGCCAATCTCGCCGGCGCTCCACTGGGCGCCGTGATAAAGCTGTCCATTCAAAAAGATTCCGGCTCCGACACCGGTGCCCAGCGCAATAAAAATAAAATCGTCGACTCCCTGCGCAACGCCCTGCCAGTGCTCTCCCAGCGCGGCCAGATTCGTATCATTCTCGATCGAACAGGAGACCTTGGTTTGTTCTTCCAGCAAAGCGCGCAGCGGGACATTCTCCCATCCCTCCATGTTGGGCGCCGATAGAACCACGCCCTCGGTCACGTTTGTTATGCCCGGCGCTCCGGCAACAAGACGCAGCACCTTTTGTAACGGCGTCTGGCTCTGCCTGCACATCGTCTCCAGCCCCTCGGTGATGAGACCACAAACCCCCTCCGGGGTCTTCTGCTTAACCCCAAGCAACACGGACCATCGCGCCATTACACTGCCGTCCAGATCGGTCAGCATCATGCGCAGCTTGGTTCCGCCAATGTCCGCAGAAGCCACATACCCATATTTTGCGTTGAAGCGAAGCATCCCCGGTGGACGCCCGCCGTTGGACTTGCCGTCCCCCAGCCGCTCCACCAACCCGAGTTCCTCAAGACGCGCGATCCCGCTGGAGACTGTGGGCGCGCTCAGGCCGGAGTAGCGCACCAGGTCCGCTTTCGAGCATGGATTATGCGCTTGCAGCAGTTGCAGCAGGCCGCGTGCATTAGCCTGCCTTAGGTCCGATGGTCTTGCCGGAACGGATCGCAACCGTAGCGGAACAGGTCTCCTCATGTTGCCCTTCTGATCATTGGTTGTCGTTTACGTTGACAATTATACGGGTATTTGATGGTTCTTTACAAAGTTTTTTACCTATGGTACCTTTTTCCCTGGCGTGAATACTGTGCACACATGCCTTCAAAATCGTAAAGGAGTATTGATGCGTATGAATGCCACCCTTCGATTTGCCATCTTTCTGTTCATCTCCGCTTCATTTCTCGGCTCTTCGGTTGCAGCGGGCGCTCAATCCCCTCCTTCGTATTTGCCGGGATTCGCGGCCCCGCTGCCCATCGACCGCGGAGCTGCGGGCCTGTGGCAGAGCCTTCAAAAGCTGCACACCCGCGCCAGCCTCATCGCTATCGTTGCGCATCCTGACGATGAAGACGGTGGCATGCTCACCTACGAGAGCCGTGGCCAGGGCGTCGATGCCACACTGCTGACATTGACGCGCGGCGAAGGCGGCCAAAATGTCATGTCCTCCGATTATTGGGATCAACTTGGCCTCGTCCGCACCCAGGAACTCCTTTCCGCGGACAACTACTATGGCGTTCATCAATATTGGGCGCGCGTGGCCGACTTCGGCTTTTCCAAGACGATCGAAGAGGCGATGACGAACTGGGGGCACGACCGCGTTCTCTACGATGTGGTGCGCGTCGTTCGCATGACCCGCCCCCTGGTCGTCACTTCGACGTTCGCGGGCAATGTCTCCGACGGCCACGGACATCACCAGGTCTCGGGTGAGATGGCGCAGGAGGTCTTCAACGCCGCCGCCGATCCCAACGTCTTTCCTGATCAGATAGCCGCCGGCCTGTTGCCATGGAAGCCGCTGAAGGTGTACGCGCGTGTTCCTTTTGCCCGCGCCAGCGAGAAGGGCATCTACGACTATGCCACCGGCCACTGGGAGCCGGTGCGCTTTCGCAACTATGTGGATGGCACGTGGATTGACGGGATTCCGTCCACCACTTTGAATATCCCCGAAGGAAGCTACAACGCCCTCTTTGGCCGGTCCTATATTGCCCTGGCGCGCCAGGGCCTGGGCGAGCAGAAGTCCCAGAATGGCGGCATAGGTGTTCCCTCGATTCGCCCCTTCTCCTCTCCATATCATCTCTATGCGTCTCGCGTTTCGGACACGCTGCCTGCGCACGAGGAAAGCTATTTTGACGGCATTGACACCTCGATTTCAGGAATAGCCTCCTATGCGCCAGCGGATCAGCAAGCAGTGTGGAGCGCGCGGCTGAGCCAACTGAATACAACTGTCGAAAACGCCATCGCTGCCTTCAACGCAATCGATCCCGCAAAGGCAGCGCCGGCTCTCGCCCAGGGACTCTCGCAGATCAGTAGCCTGATTGCGGACCTGGACAAAAGCAACCTTCCTGCCGAAGCGAAGTACAACATGAGCCATGAGCTGCTCGTCAAGCAAGCGCAGTTCAACACCGCCCTAGGGCAGGCACTCGGCCTCAGCGTTCTGGCTACGATCACTAACCAAAGCGGCACAGCCCCTCAAGGTCCATACGGCGACCTGGCGAATCAACCAACCTCGCAGACGGTGATTCCCGGAGAGTCCTTCAGCGTAAATGTTCACCTCGCAAACCAGAGCAGCCAGTCCATCAGCATCGACCATGCCGAACTGGTATCGCACGCTGGCGACGGCTGGAACTTTGCCGCAACGAAACCCATCACCGGCGAGTTGGCGGGTGGAGAAGCACGCGATCAAGTCGTCTCTGTCACAGCGCCCGCAACTGCGGAACTCACGCGTCCCTATTTCTCGCGGCCAACTCTTGAACAGTCCTACTATGACATCCGCGATCCACGGTATCTCAACCTTTCTACCACGCCCTACCCACTGACCGCGGAGATTCACTACACCTACAACGGTGTTACTGCAACATTTGAAGGCGTCGTGCAGTCGATTCATCGCTACACCGGTCCCGGCCCCGTGCTGGAACCTCTTCTTGTCGCGCCCGCGATCTCGGTCACTGTTTCGCCGCAGGCTGGAATCGTTCCTCTTGTCGGCGCCCCTGTGCATCTGCAAGTTACTGTGCATAGCAGCGTCAAAGGTCCGGCACAGGGAACAGTTCGACTACAGTTGCCAAAGGATTGGCGCTCGACGCCGGAGTCAGTTCCCTTCTCCCTTGCCAATGACGGCGATGAGCAGGTTCTTGCCTTTAACCTCGTTCCCCAGGCCCTCGGCGCGCAGCCGTACACCATCACCGCGGTCGCAGAGTATAACGGTCAGCAATACAAGCAGGGCTTCCAGACCACAGGTTATGCGGGCCTGCGCCCATACCCGTTCTACCGCGACGCGGTGTACCGCACTTCAGGGGTTGATGTTAAAGTCGCACCGCAACTCAAGGTCGCATATATCGCCGGCGCCGGCGACGACGTGGCCCGTTCCATGCACGATCTCGGAATCAATGTTGATTTTCTTACCGCTGAGGACATCGCTACTGGCGACCTCTCTTCCTACGATGCCATTGTGCTCGGCATCCGCGCGTATGCCGCGCGGCCCGAACTCAAGACCTACAACAATCGCCTGCTTGACTACACGAAGAACGGCGGGACCGTCATTGTCCAGTACCAGACCGGCGAATACGACCACAACTATGCGCCCTATCCTCTTTCGCTCTCCTCCGATCCGGAAAAGGTCGTTGAAGAAACCGGCGAGGTCAGCATCCTTTCGCCAGACGATCCCTTGCTGAGCTGGCCAAACAAGATCACCCTGGCCGACTTCCAGAACTGGGTTGAAGAGCGCGGCCACGACTTCATCAGAACCTGGGACGCGCACTATATTGCCCCGACGGAGATGCACGACGCCGGACAGGACCCGCAAAAGGGCGGCCTGCTCTACGCCGCTTATGGAAAGGGGACATATATCTATATGTCCTATGCATTTTTCCGCCAGATGCCCGAAGGTGTTCCCGGAGCATTCCGCATCATGGCCAACCTGGTAAGCGCCGGAAAGAATCCGGGCCTTCACTGAAAACGCGTCATCTGCCGAGAAAATCCTTGGCCTTCTGGAGGAGAACGTCGCGGCTCACATCGGAGATGGCGTTCGTGAGCGGAATGCGCTTGGGACAGACCTCGACGCAGTTTTGCGCGAAGCCGCACTCCTGAATCCCGCCGTCGCCGGCCAGCGCGCGCAGGCGTTCCGCGGCCAGCACTTTTCCTGTCGGATGATTATTGAAGAGCTTCACCTGGGCAATCGTGGCCGCTCCGACAAATCCTGTACTCTCGTTGAACTGCGGGCAGACCTCCATGCAGCAGGTGCAACTGATGCAATTGGAGAGCGGGTAATTGGCCTCCTGCTGCTGTGGGTAAACGCGCGGGCCGGAGCCGAGATCATAAGTTCCGTCGATGGGAATCCACGCCTTGACGGCCTTCAAATTTTCAAACAACACCGACCGGTCCACCTGCAGGTCGCGGACCAGTGGAAACTTGCTGAGTGGCTCGATGCGAATGGGCTGCTCCAGATTGTCGATCAGCGACGAACAAGCCATGCGTGCTTTGCCGTTGATGCGCATGGCGCAGGAGCCGCAGATCTCTTCCAAACAATTGGAATCGTAGGTGACGGGGGTGGTCGGATGGCCGCCGGCGGTGACCGGGTTGGCGGCGATATCCATCATCGCGGTGGTGACGTTCATACCGGGGCGCCACTCAAGCTCGAAGCTCTCCCACACGGCGGGAGCATCGGGGCTGGCCTGGCGCTTGATTTCGAATTGCACTGTCTTGTTTGCCATTGTCAGTCTCCCTTTGCTCAATTGGCTACGTCGTAGCGGCGCGGACGCGGCTTGATGAATTGCGTATCGACCTCTTCGTACTCGAAGCGCGGCCCCTCGGCCGAGCCGGTGAAGCTCGCCTTGGTGGTTTTCAGGAACTTCTCGTCGTTGCGCTCAGGGAAGTCGGGCTTGTAGTGCGCGCCGCGCGACTCATCGCGCAAGAGCGCTCCCTGGGCGATCACGCGGGCGAGTTCGAGCATGTTATAAAGTTGGCGGGCGAAAGCAAAGCTGGTGTTGGCCCACTGGCTGCGGTCGGCGAGACTCACATTCTTGTAGCGGTCGAGCAGCTCGACAATCTTCTCGTCGGCTTCTTTGAGTCCCTTGTTATAGCGGATCACCGTGGCGTGTTTGGTCATGGTGTCGCCTAACTCGCGCCACAGCTTGAAGGGATTCTCCGTGCCTTCGTTCTTGAGCAGCTTGCCATTGATCCCGGCCTGGCGAGTGAGTTCGGCAGCATGGCCGCCATCTCCCTCGATGGCGGGCAGGCTCTTGGCGTAATTCAGAGCGTTGGGGCCGGAGATGAATCCGGCGTAGATGCAACTGAGCAGCGAGTTCGCGCCCAGGCGATTTGCGCCGTGATACTGGTACTCGCACTCGCCGACGGCAAAGACGCCGGGAACGTTGGTCATCTGGTTGAAGTCCACCCACAGGCCGCCCATGGTGTAGTGCATGCCGGGGAAGATCTTCATGGGCACATCGTGAGGATCGTCGCCAACGAACTTCTCATAGATGTCGAGGATGCCGCCGAGCTTGCGGTCGAGCGTGGCGCGATCGATGTGCGAGAGGTCGAGATAGACCATCGGCTGGCCGTCGATGCCCAGGCCTTCCTCGTAGACCACCTTGTGAATGGCGCGGGTGGCGATGTCGCGGGGAACGAGGTTGCCGTACTTGGGGTACCACTCCTCAAGAAAATAGAATCGCTCGGCCTCTGGAATCTGCTTGAAGGGGCGCTTGTCGCCTGGGGTGCGCGGAACCCAGACGCGGCCGCCCTCGCCGCGCGCCGACTCCGACATCAGGCGCAGCTTGTCTTCACCGGGAATGCAGGTGGGATG
>JBAVYF010000059.1:0-8862 GCA_049698655.1 Occallatibacter sp.
TCTCAGGAGACGCTGGCGGAGATGATCGGGACGACGCGGTCGCGGGTTAGCTTCTTCATGAATCGTTTTCGCAAGCTGGGATTTATCGACTATAACGGCGGCATAAAAGTGCATAAATCTCTATTGAACGTGGTGCTCCACGACTAAAAATCCAGTTTCCAGGGTTTTATTCCAGCAACTGGCGTGGGAGCAATTTCAGACTGCAAACCCCGCGGCTCGCCGGGAGCCGCGGGGTTTGCAGAATGGATCAGACTACCGCATTACTGGGGAGGGCTTTGATGTGCAGCAGCAGATTCGCCCGGCGCGTCCAACGCATAACGCGCGAAGGATCCGTCGAGGTGAATGTACGCTGGGCTTTCCGTGCGTAACGGGAGACAACCCGCCATTTCTTCCCCTATAGGCTCGCTTGCTGAACACATAGGCGACCGCACATTATGACCCTAGGCTTGACCGGAAATTTGCGTCTGTTCAATTTTGAACAATACCGAAAAAAGTGCTTGTCCTTCCTGTAGGCGGCTCTCCAGTGGCTATAGCGGAAAACCGCGACCTCCGAGAGGTGCTAATCTTCCGGGTGGAGCAAAAACGGGGGGTATCTATGCGTATTTCTTTGCCGCAATTAGCCGCCATTGGGCTTGCAGTCGGATTCAGTGTTATCGGAGTGAGTGTTGGCTTAACAGCGCAGACGCCGGCTGTGGCTGGGCAGGCAGCCGCGGATGCCAACAATCCGGTGGCCGACCCGAGGGCGGTGGTCACGCTAGGCAAGGCGCGGTTTACCGTGCTGACGCCGGAGCTGATCCGCATGGAGTGGGCGGCGGACGGCAAGTTTGAGGATCACGCCTCGTTCGTGTTTCTGAACCGAAGGCTGCCGGTGCCGAAGTTTGAACATAAGGTGATCTACACCGATACAAGCTTTAGGCACGTAATCAAGACTGAGGCCCTGACCATTCTCTTTGATGGTGCGGGTCCGAATAGGGGATTCACACGGGACAACCTCGAGATCGACCTGACCGTCGACGGGAAGAAGGTGGAGTGGCATCCGGGCGATACCGACCCGGAAAACCTGCAAGGCACCACGCGCACGCTGGACGGCGCGCTGGGCTCGAAGACCGTGGAACCGATTGAGCCGGGGCTGGTCTCGCGCTCCGGCTGGTCAGTGGTGGACGACTCGACGCGGCCGTTGTTCGACTCAGCGGATTTCAGCTTTCTGGAGGGCGAAAAGAGCTCCTGGCCGTGGGTCGTCGAGCGGCCGGCCGGCGAGCGACAGGATTGGTACTTCTTCGGCTACGGGCACGACTACCGCAAAGCGCTAGGCGACTTTGTTCGCGTAGCGGGCCGGATTCCGCTGCCCCCGCGGTTCGCCTTCGGCGCGTGGTGGTCGCGCTACTGGGACTACACCGATCAGGAACTCGACGAACTGGTCAAGAGCTTCCACGAAAACGACACGCCGCTGGACGTGTTTGTAATCGATATGGGCTGGCACATCAGCAAAGACCAACTCCTGGCCGCGGGCGAGGTGGACCAGTCGGGACATGATCTGGGCTGGACCGGCTACACATGGAACAAGCTGCTGTTCCCGGACCCGGATCAGTTTCTGGCCAAGCTGCACGCCGAGGGGCTGAAGACAACGCTGAACCTGCATCCGGCCTCGGGCGTGCAACCGTGGGAAGATGCGTACCCGGCGATGGCCAGGGCGATGGGCATTGATCCGGCGACGAAAAAATATGTACCGTTCGACATTACCGACAAGAAGTTTGCGACGAATTACATGAACCTGGTGCATCACCCGCTGGAGAAACAGGGCATCGACTTCTGGTGGCTGGACTGGCAGCAGGAGCAGCGCACCAGGCTGCCCGGCGTGATGCCGACCTGGTGGCTGAGCTACGTTCACTTTACCGACCAGCAGCGCGAAGGCAAGCGGCCGCTGCTGTTCCACCGCTGGGGCGGGCTGGGCAATCACCGCTACCAGATTGGATTCTCGGGCGACACTATCTCGGTGTGGGATTCGCTGGCCTTTCAGCCGTGGTTTACGGCGACGGCGGCCAACGTGGGCTACGCCTACTGGAGCCACGACATCGGCGGCCACATGCCGGGCGCCGTGGAGCCTGAACTGTATACGCGTTGGGTGCAGTTTGGCGCATTCAGCCCCATTCTGCGCACGCACACCACCAAGAACCCGGAGACTGAGCGCCGCATCTGGGCATATCCGGAGCCATACTCGTCGATTCTGCGCTCGGCCTTCCAGCTTCGCTATGCGCTTGAGCCTTACCTCTACACCGAGGCGCGGCGCACCTACGACACCGGCATCGCATTCTTCCGGCCGCTCTACTACGACTGGCCGGATGAGGCTGCCGCTTACGAGAGCAAGGGCGAGTACGTGTTCGGCGACCAGATGCTGGTGGCGCCGGTGACCGCGCCGGCCAACAAAACCAGCAGCCTGGCCAAGGAAACTGTGTGGCTGCCCAAGGGCGAGTGGATCGAGTGGCCGTCGGGCAAGCATCTCGCCGGCCCGGCCACGGTGGAACGCAGCTTCTCCATCGAGCAGACTCCGGTGTACGTGCGCGCAGGGGCGATTGTGCCCATGCAGCCGCCGATGCGCTATACAGGCGAAAAGCCGGTGGACCCGCTGATAGTGAACGTGTGGCCGCTGACGCCGGGGACGGCTTCGAACTACTCGGTTTATGAGGATTCCGACGCCTCGGTCGACTACCAGCGCGGCGTCTTTGCGCGCACGCCGATCAAGGCCACACAGACCAGCGACACGTTACGGGTGGAGATAGGGCCGGTGGAGGGCGGCTATCCCGGAATGTTGCAGAGGCGCGGTTTCGAGCTGCGCCTGCCAGCCGACTGGCCGCCAGCCACGGTAACGGTGAATGGCGTTGCGGTAAAACAGGCCGTGGGGACGGGCAAGGGCGGATGGAGCTTTGAGGGCAATACGCTGACCACGGTGATTCCTGTGGCGAGCTTCAGTGTAGAGGCCAAGGTAACGGTCGAAGTGCGCAGGACCGCGGTATTGACGGCGCGCCGCGGTGAGCTGGACGGCTTTGCCGGCGCCATGATCCGGCTGCGCGGCGCCTATGACGCGATGCACCAAACCTGGCCAGTCTCCGATCCGCCGGATACGCTGGTCGACGCGATGCAGGCCGGAGACCGCCTGAGTTACCACCCTGAAAAAGCGCAAGATGAGATTGCCCATTTCCACGAGGTGCTGCCCAGGGCACAGGCCGCAATCGCCGGAATCCGCGTAACCTTCACTACGCGCATGGAAGAGTATGCCAAGCGGTTTCTGGCAGACAATTGGCGGCCTGCTATCGCAGACATGGAAGCCCAGAAGCAGCACCGAATGGACGCCATGGCCAGGGCGGAACGGCTGGTGATGGAAGCAGGCAAGTAAGCAAGGAAGTTTGCAAGACAGCAAAACTATTCGTGCGAATTCTGAAACGTCCGGCCTCTTCTTTGTCTCTAATGAACTGTTCAGCACTTCCCCGTGCGAGGCCACTTCATGCTCATTGGCAAGCCGTCCGAGATTCCGTCTTCGGAGATCACTCCCCGGGACGAGTACGACAAGTACCTCAATCGCCGGCGCTTTCTGCGCACAGCCCTATCCACGGCCGTGGCCGCCGGTGCGGCCGGAGTGGGCGCGGAGCGGTTGGCCGAGGTCTTTTCGCCGAGCGTTGCCGTGCAGGCCGGCACAAAACTTCAGACTGTGAAGAGTCCGCTGACCACTACCGGCGAGCCATTGACCAGCTTTGAGGACATCACTCACTACAACAACTTTTACGAGTTCGGCGTGGAAAAGGATCAGCCCGCGAAGAATGCAGGCGGCCTGCCCACGCGGCCCTGGACGGTGCGCGTGGAAGGCAAGGTGAAACAACCGAAGACCTTCGACATTGATGCGCTGCTCAAGCTGCGCCCGCTCGAAGACCGCGTCTATCGCCATCGCTGCGTCGAGGCGTGGAGCATGGTCATCCCATGGGTAGGCTACTCGCTCTCCGAGTTCATTCGCGAGTGCGATCCGCTGCCTAGCGCAAAGTACATCCAGTTCCTCTCCTACTACGACAGGAAAGTTGAGAAGTGGGCGGGCCAGAGCGCCATCAACTGGCCTTACTCCGAGGGACTGCGCATGGATGAGGCGATGAACGAGTTGGCGCTGCTGACTTTTGGATTGTATGGCGAGGTGCTTCCCAATCAGGACGGCGCGCCGGTGCGCATTGTGGTGCCGTGGAAGTACGGGTTCAAGTCGGCGAAGTCGATCGTTGCCGTGCGCTTCCTCGACAAGCAGCCGCCTACGACGTGGAATGATCAGGGCCCCAGCGAATATGGCTTCTACTCGAACGTCAACCCCAACGTGGACCATCCCCGCTGGAGCCAGAAGACCGAGCGCCGCATCGGCCAGCCCTTCTACGCGCAACGCCGCA
Organism: Occallatibacter sp.; assembly: GCA_049698655.1. Classification (GTDB taxonomy): domain Bacteria; phylum Acidobacteriota; class Terriglobia; order Terriglobales; family Acidobacteriaceae; genus Telmatobacter. The sequence goes on from JBAVYF010000059.1 coordinate 4,416, forward strand.
CTACGCTGATGTTCAATGGCTACGGAGACCAGGTTGCTTCGCTGTATAACGGGATGGACCTAAGGAAAAACTTCTGAAACAGGGACTGGGGACCAGGGAACAGCCGGCGGCTATCCACTCAGCTTCAGACTTACGCGCTAACTATGAAAAGATCGTCTCTCGTTTTGCTCAAGATACTTGTCTGGCTGGTGTGTCTTTGGCCGGTAAGCTGGCTGCTTTGGGGCGCAGTTACCAACCATTTAGGCGCAGACCCGACGGCCACGATCACTTTTACAACCGGCCTGGAGACGTTGTGGCTGCTGACGATTTCGCTGGCCATTACTCCCGTGCGCCGGCTATCGCCGCGTCTGGGCTGGCTCATCAAGTTTCGCCGGTTGCTGGGGCTTTTTGCCTTCTTCTACGCCACGCTGCATCTGTTGACTTACGTCGCTCTTTACGCCGGCTTCGACGTGAACGCGATGGCCGCCGACATCGCCAAGCGCCGCTACATCACCGCCGGAGTTGCCGCGTGGCTGCTGCTGCTGCCGCTGGCGGCGACCTCGACAAACTGGGCAATTCGCAAGCTGGGCGGCAAGCGCTGGAACCGGTTGCACAGACTGGTCTACGCGGCTGCTGTCTGCGGAGTGATCCATTACTGGTGGCAAGTGAAGCCCGGCGTCCGCACGCCGCTAACGATTACGGTGGTGTTGGGAGTGCTGCTTGCGGCGCGGATTTTCTTCGCGTGGGTGAAGCGGCGCAAGACAAGCCTGACCTGAAGCCCACGCCTCAATCGAATCGCAGCACAGCCTGCGTAACCGGATGAAAGCTTTTGCGATGCAGCGGGGTTGGGCCGAGGAGTTTGAGGGCTGACAGATGCGCGGGAGAGCCATAGCCCTTGTGCTGCGCAAGGCCATAGCCGGGATATTCGCGGTCCATCTCCACCAGCAAACGGTCGCGGTGGACCTTGGCCAACACAGAGGCGGCAGCGATGGAAAAGCTGGTTGCATCGCCGTGGATGACGGCCTGCTGTGGGCATTGCCAGTCGATGGTGTCGCGGCCGTCGACGAGTAAAAAGTCCGGGCTGAACTGCAGTTGCTCGACGGCGTGGCGCATGGCCAGCAGCGTTGCCTGGCGGATGTTGATGCGATCGATGGCCTCGGCGTCCACGGCCGCGATGGCCCAGGCGACAGCGTTCAAGCGAATCTCCACGTCGAGTTCGTTGCGCTTCTTTTCCGAGAGTTTCTTCGAGTCGGTGAGCCCTTGCAGGGAGCAGCCTCTGGGAAGAATGACTGCAGCGGCGACGACCGGCCCGAAGAGCGGTCCCCGGCCCACCTCGTCGAGCCCGGCAATGCGCAGCGCACCGCGCCTGCGCGCGGCCTCTTCCAGCGTCCATCCGCAAACCTGGGCCTTGGCCATGTTTTCAGTATAGGAAGATGGACGGGCGAGTGGACGGCCACGGCGATCAATAAAGTCCAATGGCAGGCTGGCTGTGGTCCTGGCCGTCCGCGCCGCGGCGAGCCCGGCTCATAAAATGCGGAACGAGTTCATGAACTGGTCGGTCAGGGTCGCGGGGTGGTCTTTGGAGGAGACGACAATCAACTGGTAGAGGCGCTTGCCAGCCAGGAAATCGTGAACGGCATAGTTATAGTTACTGTCGGTAGCCGTAAAGGCGCGTCCGGGAACGCCGTTTAGGTCGATCGCCACATCGCTGGTGAGAGTCTTGCCGTTGACGGAGCCATCACGGACTGATGCCAGAACGGTTTGCGGTGCGTCGTTGGCGTAGTCCGAGGAGTAATCGTTGTACATAAACATGTAGCTGACGTTGTTGTTATCGAGCTCAACCCAGAACTGGTAGAGCGTGGTTGAGCCGCCGCCCTTCAATTGGACCGTTTGCGAATCCTGCTTGGGGATTCCAGGGAAGAGGATGCTGAAGCGCCCATCGGTGGAGGTGAACGGCTGCATGGGCGGATCGACGGCTGAGGCGACGCCGACAAACAGTAAGAGAACAACCGCTATTTTCATCCAATGTTTACGCATCTTGATCCTCGCTCGGTTGATGTATTCGTTCTCCTCGGCAGCCGTAGCACGACTTTCATACGGGGAAGCGGCGACGGGGAAATACGTTCATTTCATCTGAGACGCATGGCATTGTCAAGAATATTGTGCGCCATGCGCGTAGTGTGCGCCGGCAGCCCCCGCGTTGCAAGCGCAAAGTCCGTAGAATGAGAATTGGATGGCTTTCACCGAACAATACGATGTGGCTGTGGTGGGCGCGGGGCACGCGGGGTGCGAGGCGGCGATGGCGGCGGCGCGCATGGGACTGAAGACCGCGCTCATCACCATGAACATGGACCTGATTGCGCAGATGAGTTGCAATCCTGCGATTGGCGGCGTGGCCAAAGGGCACCTGGTGCGCGAGGTGGATGCGCTGGGCGGCGTGATGGGTGAGGTGGCCGATGCGGTGGGGATTCAGTTCCGGCTGCTCAACTCATCCCGTGGTCCGGCGGTCTGGAGCCCGCGGGCGCAGTGCGACAAGCAACTCTACCGGGTGAAGATGCGCGAGGTGCTGGAAGGCCAGACGGGGCTGCATATCCGGCAGGCTGAGGTCGTCGATCTGGTGATTGACGAGGGACTAGGGACTGGCGAACGGCGGCGAGTTCTTGGGTTGAAGCTGCGCGATGGGCGGCAGCTGTTGGCTGGGGCCACCATTATTACTACTGGCACGTTTTTGAATGGGCTGATCCACTGCGGCGAGGAGCAGTATCCGGCTGGGCGCAGCGGCGAGCCGGCCTCTGTTCTGCTGGGCGAAGCGCTGCGGGCTTTGGGGCTGCGGACTTGCAGGCTGAAGACGGGGACGCCGCCGCGGCTAGACGGGCGGACGATTCGCTGGGAGGCCTTCGAGGAGCAGAAGGGCGACGCGGAGCCGACACCTTTCAGCTTCCGGACAAAAAAGATTGTGCAGCCACAGATCAGTTGCCATATCGCCTTCACCACTCCGGAGACGCTGCGCATTATTCGCGAGAATGTGCACCGGTCGGCGATGTACTCGGGGCAGATTGCGGGGATCGGGCCGCGTTATTGCCCATCGATTGAGGACAAGATTGTAAAGTTTCCCGATAAGACGCAGCACCAATTCTTCCTGGAACCGGAGGGGTTGCACACCCACGAGGTCTACGTGAACGGAATGTCCACGTCTCTGCCGATGGAAGTGCAGTGGGAGATTGTGCGCTCGATTCCGGGGCTTGAGGCGGCGGAGATGCTGAGGCCCGGCTATGCCATTGAATACGACAGCGTGGACGCGACCGAACTGGACCGCGCGCTGCGCGTGAAGAGCATGGAGGGGCTTTACCTGGCCGGGCAGATCAACGGAACGAGCGGCTATGAAGAGGCTGCCTGTCAGGGCATCATGGCCGGCATCAACGCGGCGCTATGGCTCAAAGGCGAGCCGCCTTTCACCCTGGACCGGAGCGAGGGCTACACCGGAGTTCTGATCGACGACCTGATTTCGAAAGGAATCAACGAACCTTACCGGATGTTTACCTCTCGGGCCGAGTTCCGGCTGCACCTGCGGATTGACAACGCGGACCGGCGGTTGACTCCGTATGGGCGGAAGCTGGGGCTGATCGACGATGAGGCCTGGGCGGAGTATGAGCGGAAACAGGAGAGGATGGACGCGCTGGAGCGGCTGCTCACGGCGAGCAAAGTGACTCCGGAAGGGATGCGGGCTGCGCGACTGAGCGATCTGACGGCGACTGCCGGATTGACCTGGGCGCAACTGCTGAAGCGGCCGGAGGTGGGCATCGAGGCGGTGTTGGGCGCGGTGTTCTCAGCGAGTCAACAAGTCAGCGAGTCAGCAGGTCAGCAGGTCAGCAGGGAGGAACTTGCCGCCGCCTTCAATCTGAATTCGGAACTGAATACAGGCCAGCCTTCTGACGCTCGGGTCTCTGTTCTGCGCAGCAGTTTTCGCAATGAGGCTCGGGCCGTGGAGACCGAGATCAAGTTTGCCGGCTACCTGGAGCAGCAGAAAAAATCCATTGCAAAGCTGAAGGCCGCCGAAGCTGTGGTGATTCCCGAGTGGCTGGAGTACAGCGTCATCAGCGGGCTTTCGCGAGAGATGCGAGAGAAGCTGGAGCGGGTGCGGCCGGTGACGATCGGCCAGGCCAGCCGCATCTCCGGCGTGACGCCTGCGGCGCTGGGGCTGGTTCATGTGTCGATCCGGCTGCAAGGGGCCAGGAGGGCGGCGGGGTAGCACCTCAGCAAGTCGTTCTGCGATCCTTACTGATTCACCTTGTCGCTCTTACCGATAAACGGGATATGGAAGGGTCCCTCGTCGTTGGACTGCTTCTTGCGCTTGGTGTTGGTGTCCTCGGGGATCTTGGTGCGCTGGGAGTTGATGCACAGCCAGCCGCCGTGGGCGCGCTCGAAAACGTGGGTGAAGACGCCCTTTTCGTCCACCTGGGCGGAGCCG
>JBAVYF010000060.1:0-26759 GCA_049698655.1 Occallatibacter sp.
GTCTCGGCGTCGGCGATGTGGAAGTGCATCTTCATCATGACAATGAGCAGCGTGATTCCTTCATTCGAAAAGTCACTGACTATTGCTGCCGCCTGACGGACGACCATGGCCTGCTTCGCCAGCAGGACGGCCGCACCGTCTTCGGCTTCATTCATGGCAACTGGGCGCTCGATAATTCGCGCCCGGACGGCAAGTGGTGCGGCCTCAATGGTGAGATTGCCTTGTTGCGCGATCTCGGCTGCTACGCCGATTTCACCATGCCCTCTCTTCCCTCGGCGACCCAGGGGCGGGTAGTCAACCAAATCTACTGGTGCACAAACAACCCCGGCAATCGACCGAAGTCCTTCGATCACGGAATCGAAGCCACTGTTGGCGGCGGCAGACGCGGTGACCTGCTGATGATCACCGGGTCGCTCGGCCTGCGCTTCGGCGGACGGCTGATGCCGCGCCTGGAAACAGGAGAGATTGCGGGATACGACATGCCGACGCCCTCGCGGGTACGCCAGTGGTTTGATCTGGCTCCAACGATCGGCGAAGATATCTTTCTGAAGCTCTACACCCACGGCGCTCAAGAAAGGAATCTTGAACCGTTGCTCAACGGAGGCCTCGGTAACCTCTTCGGCTGGCTTGCGGAAGAAGCTGGCCGAAGAGGCATCGAGATACACTGGGCCACGGCATGGCAGATGTACCAGGCTGCTGATGCGCTGATTCATGGCCGCAAATCTGTTTTCGGCCCGACGATCGATGACGGGCTGAAGGATGGTTTCTGACGGCTCTCCCCGGTATCCTCAGACCGAACGTAAAGGTTTGTTCACAGTCAGGGGTCGATGTTAAGGTAACGGCGAAGGGAATTCAAAATGAAAGTTATGCACGTCGTTGGCGCGCGGCCAAACTTCATGAAGGCGGCTCCCGTTTATCGCGCGCTGGGGAGCAGAGGGCACAAACAGACGCTGGTACATACGGGCCAACACTATGACGCACTCATGTCGGACGTATTCTTCAAGGCATTGGAGATTCCGAATCCAGACGAAAGCCTGAACGCCGGTTCGGGAACGCATGCGCAACAAACCGCTGCAATCATGAGCCGATTTGAGCCGGTTGTACTCGCGCACAGCCCGGACATTGTGCTGGTTTATGGGGACGTGAATTCTACAGTTGCGGCGGCGCTGGTATGCTCCAAGCTCGGCATTTGTGTGGGGCATGTCGAGTCGGGCCTGCGCTCGTTCGACCGCACGATGCCGGAAGAGATCAACCGCCTGGTTACCGATCAACTCGCGGATATTCTCTTTACTCCGTCAACCGATGGCAATGAGAACCTTGCGCGCGAGGGCGTTGCCAAGGAAAAGGTGTTCCTTGTCGGCAATGTAATGATCGATACTTTGATTCGATTCTTGCCGAAGGCGGACGAGATATTTCCACAGCTCAAGGCAGAGTTATCGCTGGATTCTTTTGGGTTGGTAACACTTCATCGACCATCGAATGTCGACGACGAGACGATTTTCTTGCCAATGTTACAAGCGCTTGACAGTTTAAGCGAGACACTTCCCCTGATATTTCCAGTCCATCCCAGGACGCGCCAGAAGTGGTCGGCGCAGCTGGAACAGTGTAACCCAAATCTTCGCGCCATTGAGCCGTTGGGATACCTTGAGTTTCTTGCGCTTCAGAAGAATGCCATGGTTGTCATCACGGATTCCGGCGGGATACAAGAGGAAACCACATATCTTGGAACGCCATGCCTCACTCTACGTGAGAACACGGAGCGTCCAATCACTGTGACTTTGGGAACGAATGTCCTGATCGGGCGCGACTGGGAGTTGCTCCGGAAAGAGTTTCACAAGGCGCTGAGCGGCGGCCGCAAACCGACTGGCCTCATACCGCTATGGGACGGTAAAGCATCCGAACGGATCGCCGAGATTCTTACCCGGCAGGCTTCTTAACGCGGCGCCTTTTTGGGCACGCAATGCGACGCACCGGAATGAATATACGAGTTTTTGACAGATATGAGAATAGTGCCCGATACTTATACATAGTGGTTCGTTTGGGGCGTGCCTTCCGCAAGTTGCGGCAACATAGAAGGGGGAAATCAATTCCATGAAGCTCCTTCGGCACGCAGCAATCCGGCTTGTGCCGTATCTGATGGACCGCATGCTGAAATTTTTTTGGCCCACTAAGCCGAAACACGCCTGGGGCGATATCTCTGATCACTACGAACCGCTACTCAACGACGGGCTGGGCAACCTGTTTCATTGGACCGCGGAAGAAACAGATCGAAGAGGCGCCGAGATTGACAGGGCCACGGCATGGCAGATGTATCAGACTTCCGATGCGCTGATTGATTGCCGCGTGAACGTTCCCGCTTCACCGGTCTGTAATAAGGAAGCCAGCCAATGAATCCCCTGAATGTTCTACTTGTCACCTATGTGTTCCCGCCCGTCGGAGGCGTTGGGGTTCTGCGCGCGGCAAGCTTCGCACGCTATATGCCTGCAGAAGGAATTCGGCTCGACGTTCTCACGACGCGGAACCCTTCCGCCGTTGGAACTGACCCCACTCTGCTAAGCGAGATTCCAGCCGAAGTCACCGTTCACCGGACCCTCACGCTCGATCTCCCCTTCAGCCTTAAAAAGCGTATCAAGCGCCTGATCGCAGGCCGAAAACCACCGGCTGGCAATCCTGCTGCCACGGCAGCTGCCGGCAAGCCGAGCTTGCTCAAGAGAGTTATCGGGGACATTCTTCAGCCCGATCCTCAGGTGACGTGGTTTCCCGTGCTCACCCGTGCCGCTCGTCGCATCGTCAGGGAGCGTAGCATTGACCTCGTCCTCATCACAGCGCCGCCTTTCTCCAATGTTCTTCTGGTTGAAAAGCTTCGGAAGGAGTTTCCTCGTCTGGCCATTGTTGTCGACTTCCGCGACGAATGGCTCTCGACCGCTTTTGATCTAGTCAGCTTTCTCTTCAGCCGCAGCGAGCGCGCCCGCAGTGTCGCCCGCAACGCCGAAGCCAGCGCCGTGACAAACGCGACTGCCGTTGTTGCAGTTACCGAAGCCGCGCGGCGCGAGATTCGCGCCCGCTATCCGCAAGAGCCGGAGAGCAAGTTCCATCTCATTCCTAACGGATTCGACACCACGAGACTGCGCCGCTCCGCGTCTTCAGCAGAGCCCCGGCACGACGACAAGATCGTCGTCACCTACGTTGGCACCGTCTATGCCTCAACCGAGCCAACCACGCTGATTCGAGCCTTGCAATCGTTGTCGCCAGAAGTGAAGTCCCGATTCAAATTCCGCTTTATCGGCCACATCGAAGAGCCTCGCTACCGCGAAGCCCTTTTACAACTGGGGGATATGGTCGAACTGAAGGGGTATCTGCCGCAACACGAGGCTCTGGTCGCCATGGATGAAACCGATTATGTCCTGTTGATCAACCACGATCCACTGAACGTCGGAGGCAAGTTCTACGATTACGTTGGCGGGGGCAAGCCTATTCTCGGAGTAGTCCATCCAGGGGGAGAGACACGCCGCCTTTTCGATGAGCTACGGGCGGGATGGTGGGCGGACGTTCAGGATGTCGAGGGTATCCGCCGACTCTTCCTCGACGCTGCCGCTCGCGGCGAATCGCTTGCCAGCGCGTTTCAACCAGACGTAGAGAAGATCGCGCAGTACGAACGCAAGGTTCTTGCGCAGCGCTATGCCGTCCTGCTGCATTCCATCGCCGAAAGACAGCGGGAGAGCGACTCACAAGCGCTGGCCGCCCAGCCTACGGGAGCGGGAGAATAGCCATGCTCAAGATCGCTGTCGTCACCCGGTATTTCCCCAGTTCGGCGGAGCCCTGGCAGGGCCGGTCGGCCTATCAGACGCTGCGCGTGTTAGCCCGCGAGACCGATCTTCGGGTCTTCTATCCCAACGCAAGTTATCCATCCCTACTCAAGCCGCGCAGCAGGAGTTACGGCAAGCTTGACGCCTCCTATGGCCGGCCTGATGTGAAGGCAAGCTACTATGACTATCCCGCGCTGCCCCTGCTCTCCCGTCCGTTCAACGGATGGATGGCCGCCCGCGCTCTGCTGCCTCACGTGCGCGAGTTTGCGCCCGATCTCATCTTTAGCTACTTTCTTTACCCCGACGGGTATGCCGCGCTCAAGATCGGTAAAGCTCTTTCGGTTCCTGTCGTTGCCAAGGGCATTGGCTCCGACATCAACCGGATCGGTGATCCAATTTCGGCCCTGCACACGCGCACCGTTCTGCGCGAGGCCGATTTTCTGATCACGGTCAGCGACAATCTGCGCAAGAAAGCTGTAGCCATGGGCGCATCGGCTGAAAAGACGCGCGCCATCGTCAACGGTTGCGACCTCTCCGTCTTTCATGTCAGGGACCGTCTTGAGGCGAGGCAGAAGCTGCACATCAACTCGGCCTCGGAGGCCGTGATTTACATCGGGCGCATGGATGTGAAAAAAGGCTTGCGTGAACTCGTTGAAGCGGCGGTTTCGCTGCATTCTGAGCGTGCGAATTTGCACGTGTATCTGATCGGCGAGGGGCCGGACAGGCCTCTCATCCTGAGCGCCATTCAGGCCAACAACGCCGCCAGCTACATCCACGCGCTGCCCGGTTGCTCTTTCGACGATGTCGCCGTCTGGATGGCGGCGGCCGATCTGGTCACCCTGCCGAGTTACATGGAAGGCTGCCCCAATGTTATCTTGGAGGCGCTCGCCAGCGGCCGGCCTGTCGTCGCCACGAATGTCGGCGGCATCCCAGAGATCCTGAGCGACGAGTGCGGACGCCTCGTGCCCCCTCGCGACTCCGGAGCGCTGGCTCAGGCCGTTGCAGCAGTCCTCGACAGAAGCTGGGACGCCAAGGCAATCTCCGCGCGCGGCAGCCGGAGCTGGGAGGCCGTCGCGGCAGAGTTGCTCAAAATCTTTGAATCGCTCGCACTTGCGCGCCCGGAAGCCCGCGCATGAGTATCCTGCGCAAAACCGGACGAGGGCTCAACCACCTGCTCGCGGCCATCGGGCTCATCACCGTGTTGGTGATGTTCACTCCTGTTGTCTCGTGGTGGGCGCTTGCCTATGCCGGCCCCATCGAGCAGCCCAAAGGCGACGTTCTCATCCTGCTCAGCGCGGCGGCTGACGACAATGGCGGCATCTCATACTCCTCTTACTGGCGCGCGCGCCAGGCACTTTTTGCCTGGCAAACCGGAGGCTTCAACAAAATCGTGATCAGCGGCGGCGGACCCGGCATCCTCAACTTTCTGATAGCTGAAGGCATTCCCCGCGAAGCCATCATCGCCGAGTGGCGATCTGCGAGCACCCGCGAAAACGCTATCGAGACGGCGCGCCTGATCCAGGGTATGCCCGGCAAAAAGGTTCTGCTTACCAGCGACTTTCACATGTTCCGGGCGCTTCGCGTCTTCCGCAAGCTGGGCATCGAAGTTACCCCCATGGCGGTTCCGGATGTGCTTCACTCCACCGAGCATTGGAACGGGCGCTTCTCCGCCTTCGAGACCATGCTGGTCGAATCCGCCAAGATCGTCGGCTATGCCGTGCGCGGATGGATATAGGAGTTAGGTTTTAGTTCGACGCTTTCCTAGCCCCCACCGGCTCGACTTCTATTCATGGAGAATCCCGGCGACGGCTCAAAACGCGGCCCAGGGGCATCTTCTCTTCCGGCGCGGCCAGCACAGCGGGAGAGCGAGGACGGTTTCGGGGTCGGAGCTGCTCTTGGAAACGCGCTCGAACTTGACGTCCTCTTCGTGGACGGCCGGGGCAGCGCGCGCGAGCTGGCATACGAAGGTTCTAATCGACCCGTTCAACCAGCAGAACCTGTTCGTCGTTGTCGACTTCCTGGAACTTGACCTCGATGATCTCGCGGCTGCTGGTGGGCACGTGCTTGCCAATGTAAGTGGCCTCGATGGGCAGCTCGCGGTGACCGCGGTCGATGAGCACGGCCAGTTGCACGCGGCGCGGCCGGCCGTGATCGAAGAGGGCATCGAGCGCGGCGCGGACGGTGCGGCCGGTGTAGAGCACATCGTCGCAGATGACCACATCACGGCCCTCAATGTCGATGCCGATAACGCCTGGGGTGACCACCGGGCGAATGTCCGCGGTCGTCAGATCGTCGCGGTAAAACTGAATGTCGAGCACGCCGGTGTCGACAGGGCGCTTCTCAATGCCGGAGATCAGCTTTCCCAGCCGCTGGGCCAGCGGAACGCCGCGGCGCTTGATGCCGACCAGGGCCAGGTCGGTGCTACCATTGCTCTTTTCAACAATCTCGTGGGCCAGGCGCACCAGTGTGCGCTCGACCTCCGAGGCGGACATCAGCCTGCCCTTAATGCGCAGGGAGGGTTTGTTTTCGGCTTCGCTCATGGATATTCTCGCTATCTGACTCTCGCAGCCAGCCTCTCGCAGGATGATACGAGGGTTTGGGCCTGCAAGCAAGCTCTCGATAAATATAACAATTCCCAATGGGTTGGGCACGACCGAAGGCCAGAAGGTTGCAGGGTCCGAGGAAACAGACCGCTGGCGCGAAAACGCGTCTAAACTTCCGGCCTGTGCGTGCGAGCCATCAGCCGCGCACCTAATGCGCCACCGGCAACAGCAAAGATGAGCAGGCTAACCACCAGAAAAATAATGGCGCTCAATATCGAGCCGGCCCTTCCCTCCGGGGAAAGCAGCCACTTTTGGTAATTTCCGATGGTCTGTGCGTCGATTCCCATGGATGCATATTGCTGGCTGAGCTGCTGATTCACAAAATTCTGCCAGAAAACGTCGAAAAAGCTACCCTGGTGGAAGAAAAACCGCATGGCAAACAAAGTAACGCCGGTGGTTGCGGCAGCGGTCCAGCCGCCCAGCAGCCCGGTGACCAGGCCGATGCGCGCGCCGGCTCCTAGGGTGATCCAAGCCGAACGCTGGCCGCGCAGATACAGCGCCACGGCCCAGGCCGCGGCCACGGCCATCAAAAACCATCCAAAGATGCCCAACGGGGAGAGCAAGGAGCACAACACTCCGGTGGGAACCGCCAGCAACAGAACTGCCCGCAACGCTGGCTTCCAGTCGACGCTGTCTGCATCCCGCACCGCCCCGTCCCAGCGCTCCGGCTGGGTTTGTCCAGGGGGGGCATCGGCCGAGTAAACCAACTGCGGCAGACCGCAGACGGGGCAGTAGCAGTTCTCGGCCAGAACGGCCTGGTGGCAGCGGTTGCAGGTGATTTCCATACCTCTATGAGCCTATCGTATTTCGCCGCCGCACGGGAGAGGCAATAAAACCGGCTGTTAAAGAGGGTGGCTCCAACGCACAACTCGTTCCGGCTCATAAACGCGGAGGTTTGTGGTTGGGGCCCGGAGAGGGAACAGGCGCGTTCGCGGGCCTGTTCTGGATCTACTTCGTGTTTTGATGCTCACGGTGGAGCGCCTTGCGCGAGCGACGCACTTCGAGAAATTGCTTGAGGGAGGTAAAGGCTCGCTCGTCGCAGTTCGTGCAGCGTACCGGCAGGCGCAAGAAGAGCAATTGCGACAGGTCCGACGGATGAAACCGAAAACGCGAGGTGCGAAAGCTCGAAAAACCGCAAATGCGGCAATAAATTGCCATCTCAACCTCCAGCTATTGATAAAACCAGGAAGAAAAAACGCAAAACAAAGGGAAATGAACTTCTGGCTGATCGCCTGCCGGTTGAATGGGACAACTCCATACCGAGAAGAGAGAACTTGCAGCTAATTTTCGCACAGGAAACGCAGGAAAGTACACGGGAAGAGCCTGGATCTCACAGCCAATACACCTTGATCGTCTGCAGAGTACCGTTCATTTCTGGTGTAACGCAGCACAGCGAAATTATCTGCACAGAAATCCACGAATAAAAAATATAGGAGGGGGGAGGGGGGTGCCTTTCGGGGGTATAAACCGGTCACATGCCGGACAGATTGGACCGGGGGCAGGTTGACCTCATTGCGCACTTTGACCTCCAATGAACATTGTGCGCTGGGAAGGGTTATTTTCCGTATAGAGCGGCGCGGAAAGTTTGTGGTTTCCCAGGTCCCAATAGCGGTACCCTTCGACTACGCTCAGGGCAGGCTCTGGGGCACTTGGCGCCCGGATATTGCACCGAAGTAGCGAGCAGGCATCGGTGTGATTCAACTTGCGCAACCTGAAAGGAGAACGGCTATGAGCGATTCTGACAAAAGTACACATCGGCAGTCGATGTTGGAGGAGTGGCAGATTGGATCACGAATTCTTGCCAATGGCCACTATGATGCAGCCAAGCGCGATACCTTGTGGAACGACATCCTCGGCGCAACGGTGATTGCCGCCACAGCCATTGTCGGTTCGGCGATCTTCGCGAGTCTGGGGTCTTCTACGGAACGCGGCTGGCAGATTACGGCTGGCGTCATCAGCATGACCGCCACCCTCCTGGCAGCGGAGCAGAAATACCTGCGGCTTGAGGAACGTGCCACACAACACCGTGAGGCCGGGAGGGTTTATCAAGCTCTACGGCAAGACATCGAGGTGGCGTTGACGAGGCTTCAAGATGGGGCGTCCGTTGGCGATGATGAAATTGCCTCTCTCAGGACCCGCCGCGATGAAATTGAAAAGACTGCTCCAACAATTCCTAATTCCATTTATGAGCGTGCTAAGGAGGCTGTCTTGAAGTGCAAATAGTGCCCCAGGACTGGATTTTCGGATCTGGGATCCTGGCCAAAGACTGGAAGCTAGCTCTTCATGAAGGCCGCGGCTTCGCTCTCCAACTGCTGGTCCCAGTTTTTGGGCTGGTAGATGCAGCAGGGCTCCGGGGCCAGGGGGTCGCCGGTGACGGCGTAGGCGCGGGCGCGGGAGCCGCCGCAGATCTCCTTGTACTCGCATACGCCGCACTTGCCTTCCAGCTTGCTGGTGTCGCGCAGGGATTTGAAGATGGGCGCGTTGCGGTAGATTTCGCTGAGCGGGGTCTCGCGGATGTTGCCGGCGTGGATGGGCAAAAAGCCGCTGGGGTATACGTTGCCGACGTGGGAGATGAAGAGGAAGCCCTTGCCGTCGTTGACGCGGCGGGTGGCCCAGCTGGCGGTGCGGGTTTTGGCGTCGGAGGTGGGCGCGCCGGGCTCGTACGCGGCTGCGGCCCCGGCCTTGGCGCTGCCCGGATGACCGTGGCCGTGGCCGATCTTGCGCTCTACCAGGTTGTGCTGCAGCAGGTAGCGGCGGTAGTGCATGGCCTCGGTGGTCTTGATCTGGAAGTTGACGCGATGCGAGAGCTCGTAGATCTTGGCGAAGACCTGCTCGAACTCTTCGCCACTGGGCAGCGCATCCAGCTGCCCGCGGCCCACCGGAACCAGGAAGAATACGTTCCACATGACGATGGCCAGCTTTTCGAAGAGAGCGCAGAGGCTGTCGAGATCGTGGGCGTTGTGACGGCTGATGGTGGTGTGAACCTGAATGGGGATGCCCGCTTCGTTGGCCCACTCGATGGCCTGGATGGTGCGCGCATAGGCGCCGGGAAGGCCGCGGAAGGCATCGTGAATCTCCGGGGTCGAGCCGTCGAGCGAGATGCCAAGGCGGACGAGACCCGCCTCCTTGAGCTTGAAGATGGCTTCGCGGGTGAGCAGCGGCGTGGCAGAGGGAGTGAGCGCAACCTGGACGCCTTTATCGGCGGCGTAGCGGATCAGCTCAAAGACATCCTTGCGCTTCATCGGGTCTCCGCCGGTGAAGACAAAAATCGGCACGCCCATGGCCGCAATTTGGTCGATCAGGGCCTTGCCTTCGGCGTTGGTCAGTTCGTCGGGGTGGGCGATGGGCTGGGCGGCGGCGCGGCAGTGTTTGCAGGCCAGGTCGCAGGACTGCGTGACCTCCCAGATGGCGAGGAAGGGGGTTTCGTCAAAGTTCAATCCGCCACGGGCGGGGATGTTGTGCAGCGGTTGCATGAAACCTCCTGCGGAATCAAAGCGTGGAGGCCGGGAAACGGGGCCTGCGCCGGGGAGTTGAGCTGTTTTCCGTCATTAAAGTAAACCAAGCCACTGCCGATAAGATGATTTCCCTCGGAAAGGAGACCATGTAAAAAGCCTACAGCAGAGCCCCTGGAATTGGTAAACCGCTCTCGAGCACCACGATTCGTCTCCAGAAGACCAGCAAAGGGGCTGGGTGGAATGTGATTTAGGTCACCACATCGGATTCAATCGATGGTTTTGGCCTTCTCGGACCGGACAAATCCCGAAAAGGGGCGCGCGATGCGGTCGTCGCTGGGCGACTGGCTGGAGATGCTGCCCTATTGACTGAACCAGGGGTTTCAGGCTACCGGCTACGGCAAGCGTGGCTCTTCCGGGGTGATTTGGCTCACGCCGTCCCGTGCCACCGGACACCGCATTCGGATGGCGACTCCTCTAACATGTTTCCGCACCTTCAGGAGGTTCCCATGGCCGTTCTCCTAAAGCCAGGTTGGAGCAAACCCTCCACCATCCTCTTCGCCTCTGAGATTCCCGCCAATGAAAGGGCCTTTGGCTTTGCTCTGGCGCAAGCCGTCGAGTTTGGCGCGAACCTGATCATCTTTCACGCCTATGACACGCTGGTGGTGTCGTCGGCGGAGAGTTCGAGTGTGCTTTACTACGACTCTGCCGCCGCCGCCGAGGCTGAAATGGAGCATCTGGAGCCGATGGCCCGGCGCGCGCGGGCTGCGGGCGTGGAATGTGAAACGATTGTGCGGCCAGGACTGGCCGCCTACCAGATTCTTACCTATCTGCGCGAGCGGAAGATCGATCGCATCGTCATGGGCACCCACTCTCCGGGCCCTATCGGCAAGCTGCTGGTGGGGTCGGTGGCGGAGTCCGTGCTGCGCACCGCCAATGCTCCGGTTTACGTTGTCGGTCCGGCGGTGGTGGACGGCGCCTCCCGCAACTTTGCCACCCGCGCCATCCTGTGCGGCGTAAGCTTCCACGAATCCAGTTCGATGGTGGCTGGCTTTGCCGCGGAGTTGGCCGCGGAGCACAACGCGCGCCTGTTCCTTCAGCATGTGATCCGGCCCCAGGAGCGGCAAGAGGTTCTTGTCGGCCGGAGCATCGATCAGATTGAAGCCGAGCTGGTCTCGCTGATTCCGCACGAGCTTCAGGGCAGGATCGACGTGCAACCGATAGTCGTGCCGGGCGATCCGACCGAGGAACTGCTCTACCAGGGCCGGGCGCAGCAGGCTGACCTGATTGTGCTGGGCGCGCAGGGAGCATCGGCCTTTGCCGCCGTGGCCCGCCACGGGGTGGTGTACAAGGTGCTGGCTCACGCGCACTGCCCGGTGATGACCCTGTCGCCGGTGGTGCTGGCGGCTTGCGGCGCCAAGGTCGAGAAGGCGCATCAGGGCGAGGTCTTTCTGGCCGGGGTCTTCTAGAGCAGTTCTCCAATTCATGTGCCCTTTCCAAGGCTGTGCAAGGTGGCTTTTACTTCCACCCCAACGACGAAGACCTGTCCCCTCACCCCACGAAGCAGCGATCGCTTCGCGGGGACCCCAAGTCGCTGGGGACCCCGGTCAAGGAAAAAGCCACGCGGCAGTTGTGTTTTCGGTTTACAGCAGTTGGAGCACTGCTGTAATTCCTAATACCTCGACTGCGGGGAGGGCGATTCGTCCACCCCGCAGTCTCATCCCTCCTTCCTTCAGGAATCTGCGGCCGGCTCGTTCCTGCCCGTTGCGTTGTCTTGTGCTCCATTTACGACAGTCTGGCTCCGCTCTGACGGAGTACCGTCAAGTAGCAGCCAGATTTCGGAGGCAAGGCGAGATGAATAAACAACCAATCGAAGCGCAGGGCCGGACCGTACACGGCCATTTCGGCCGTTTCGCCGCGACGGCCTCTGGATGGCTGGGGTCAACGTGGGCGTTTGCGGGCGCGGGCCTGGTGGTCGTTTTGTGGGTTGCCACCGGCCCCATCTTTCATTTCTCAGATCACTGGGCGATGGTGATCAGCATGGGAACGTCCATCGCGACGTTTCTGATGGTCTTTTTGATCCAGAACACGCAGAATCGCGATGCGCGCGCGATCCATCTGAAGCTCAATGAGCTGATAAGGGCCATGGATTCGGCGCGCAATCAAATGATCGATATCGAAAGACTGAGCGATTTGGAACTGGATGCGATGCAGGCCACCTACGAAAAGATAAAAACAAGCTGGACTGAGCGCCAGACGCGAACCCCTCGCGGCTCTCAGGAGAAATGACGGAGAGAACCGTCGCCGCGGCGCACCGGGCTGATTCGCTTGCATGGCCTAATCGGGAGATGCTCCAGGGAAAAGATGTTTGCGGGCGAAAGCGTGCTTTGGAGGTTCTTTGTGGTCCTTTTGGTACTGCGGACTATCCGGCCTTCGTGAGGAACTAGAGATCAAGAGGTGGATTCATGGACAAGCAAAGAGTGAAGGGCGCAATCGACGAAGTGGTGGGTAACGCAAAGCGACAAGTTGGAGGCTTGACCGGCAACACCGGAACCCAGGTGAGAGGCGCCGCTCAACAGATCAAGGGCAAAGTTGAGACGGCTGTTGGCAAGGTGAAGGATGCGGCTCGCGATGCCAAAGTTAACGCTGCCGCGCCTCACGAATGCAACCAGGGAGTCAAGTGTGAGCATCGCTAGGTGATTGTTGCGGAGGATTGCAAACAACTGTAACACCGACAAGATTCAGGCCGGCGGGGCACCTGTTTGGGATTCATTCAGCGCAGTGAGACGCCCATGGCGGGGCGCGGCGTCCGGTGAGAGCAGAGCCAACAGCCGGCTCTTGGAAGAGGAGCATATATGAAGATATCCGGAATTCTCTTGATCATTACCGGATTGGCGGCCATCTTTTTCGGAGGATTTTCTTACCCGAATCGCAACCAGACTCCGGATATGGGTCTGATTCAAGTCGACGACACAGAAAGCTATCCGGTACGCATCCCCCCGATTCTGGGCATTGCGGACATCGCGGCAGGCGGCGGGCTGGTCTATTTTGGGAGGAGACAGCGCGGATAGAGTGCTCTTCCGGTGCATGCGGCATTGCCGGCGCTGTGGCGAGTGGCTGCATATCGGGAGACTTTTGCAAGCTGCTAATTTCGTTTGTCTTTATCAAAAGCGATGGAATCTCCGGCCCACTCCGGGTATACTGTCGGCAAGGCGGTGGGCGCTGAGCCTGGCCGCCATAAGTGAGGTGTGTCTTCCGCAGTGACTCCGGTTCACTAACGACCGATCTTCCAGCCTCGGGGACTTCCCGTTGGCGCGCGGTGGTTCGTGTGCTGCGAAGTCCCATGGATTCATTGAGTTGCGCGCTCCTCCCCTCCTCTTGTGCTCTCTGCGGCTCCCCTCTGCCGCATCTCTCTACTGTGCCCATCTGTGATGTTTGCTGGACGGAGTTTCCCGCCCGGAGCGGAGAATTGTGTACTCGCTGCGGCGACACGCTGGACGCGCCTGCCGGTCCGTCGAGCAGCGGACTGTGCCGGGCCTGCCGGATGGCGCCGCCACCGTTTGTGCGGGCGGTGGCCTACGGGCCTTACCGGGACCGGATGAAGGCGGCCATTCACGCGCTCAAGTACGATCGGCTGCACGCGGCGGCCCGTGGGCTGGGCCGGATGCTGGCTGAGGCAATTGCCCAACTGGCGGCCGAGGCGCCACAGGAGATGCTGGTGGTTCCGGTGCCGCTGCACCGGACAAAATTTGCCGAGCGCGGCTTTAACCAGGCTCGCTCGCTGGCCATCGCCGCGCTGGAATCGCTGCGCAAGACGCATCCGGAGTGGCATCTTACGCTGGCATCGAGAACGCTGATGCGGCTGCGCGCCACAGAGAGCCAGGCTGGCCTGACGCCGCGCCAGCGCCGGCAGAATGTGCGCGGAGCGTTTACGGTCTCCGATCCGGCCGCGGTCACCCTGAAGCATGTTCTGGTCATCGACGACATCCTCACAACCGGCTCGACGGCCCGCGCCGCGGCTCAGGCGCTGGCTCAGGCCGGTGCGGCCTCCGTGTGGGTGGCTACGCTGGCCAGAGCCAGCCGTGTGTACGATAACCGCCACAACGTATCTTTCCGTTTAGACGATGCGGATGAGAATTTAGGACTGGCCGGCAATGCGCTGGCTGACAACTTGCAAGGAGCAAGCATTTATTCATTGCACGAGCAATCATCTTTTTGACGAGGGGAAAAAGGATGTCGCTGGGAAAAGCCATGATTCATGCACGCAAGCAGAAGTCCATCGCCCGGGCCGCAGCCTTCGCGGGCGAGCAGGCGACCATCCATTCCGCTCACATCCTGCAGATGCCGGTTCTGGTGCTGAACGCCTCCTATGAGCCGATCAATATCTGCGGCGCTCGCCGCGCATTGGTGCTGGTGCTCAAGGGCATTGCGCGCACCGAGGAGGAGCACGGGCTGATTCTCCACGCCCAGCGCAGCCGCATCGCCATGCCCTCGGTGATTCGACTTTTAGAGTATCGCCGCATCCCCTACCAAACGCGCGCCCTCTCGCGCAAGAACATCCTGTTGCGCGACCGCAATACATGCCAGTACTGCGGCGAGGCGATGCCCCCCGCCGATCTCACGCTGGACCACGTGATTCCACGCTCCCGCGGCGGCAACTCCACATGGGAGAACCTGGTGGCCTGCTGCCACGACTGCAACCGCCGCAAGGGCAACCGCATGTTGCACGAACTCGACGACATGATCCTGCTGCGCGACCCACGCCCCTTCTCGCTGCACACCAGCCGCCAGATCATGCGCATGCTGGGCCGCGGGGATGACCGGTGGCGGAAGTATCTTTTCTACTAGGATTGCGGCTTTAAGCCGCTCCAAAAATACAGGTATGGTCGTGCCGTAAATGCAATCAATCAGTGGGGGCTTGATCCCCTGAGGGAATGCTTTGTCTGCAAAGGCCGCAAAGCTGGAAGAATTCCGGCGCTCTTATCCCGAGAAAATTCTCCGGGACGGCGCGGCTGAATGGCGGTATCGAGCGATCGGCGCGGCATCGCCGGTGCTGCTTGCTATTCCCGGCGGCGAACTGGTGAACGATCTGGGCTTCGAATTTGCGCTGGCAATGAGCGACTGTTGCCGCTTCTGGCAAACTAGCCGGCCGGCCGCAACGCCGCGAATCCGAACCACGGAGGGCAAAGGAGATCGATAGGTGCCGGCGCAATTGACCTGGAGAGCTCTCGATGAGGCGGGCGAGGCAAGGACGGCAGCGAATCGCCCGGCTTTTCTTCCGCAAACACTGGCTTTTTCGGGGCAAACGTTCTTTTGGCCTTGCAATCTGCTTCCGGAGCGATACAATTCCATGAAACCGGTGCCGAAATAGGAGATTCCGGTTCATTCGCTTTCCTTGGCGTCATTCTAAGCAGATCCCGATTCGCGGCTACATAGGCTCGTTAGCGGTCGAGCAGGTAAGCAGACACAGGTGCTGCACAGGTTGCGCGGTGCGGAGTGCCACGCCCGGCTCCACGCTTCGCATGGGCCATGAAGGAACGTTTCAATCGAAAGCGAGGGAAAGATGAAATCTCATCTGGGATGGACAGCGTGCAGCGTCATTGCAGCGCTTGGGTTGATGGTGACGGCTCTGACCGCGGAAGCACAGACCGGCCAGAACCTGGTCATCAACGGCGACTTTGAAAGCGGCAACACCGGCTTCACCACCGGATACGCCCTCGGCGATATATCCGGCCCGGGCGCGTACTTCATCGGACCGAACCCCTCGACCGCACAGGGAGCCAATGGGGACTGGTGCAACTGCGGCGACCATACGACGGGAAATGGAAACATGATGATTGTGAATGGAGCCAACTCCGCCACGTGGCCCGTCTGGGAGCAGACTGTATCCGTCGCGCCGTCCACGAGCTACACCTTTTCCTACTGGGGAGCCGAGGTCGATCACGACAGCAACTCTCTTCCCCATCTGTTGGTCAGGATCAACGGCAGGGTGATTGGAAACAGCATCTTTCCGGAGTATAGTCCCGACAACGGCGGACAGTGGCAACACTACAGCTTCACGTGGAACTCGGGTTCCAGCCAAAGCGCGGACCTGGCCATATTCGACCAGAACACAGATTCCCCCTGGAACGATTTCATGCTCGACGACATCAGTTTTCGCGCCGTCACAGGCTCTGCTGGCGGGGTAGCGCTCCCGGCCGGCAATGCTTCAAGCTCCGGCCCCATCACCTCCCACGCTGTGGTCGTGGTCAAGGATGTGCACGAAGTTCAAATCCCGCTCAAGCAGGAGGAGAAGATCGCTCTGATGTTCATCGAGGCGATCGGTTCAATGGAGAATGGTTGCGACCTTCACCTTAACCGGAAATGTTCGCTCGCTGAACTGGTTGCAGGTCCAATATCGCAAAGTTGGGCAATCGGGAGGCTGAAGTATGATCCGGCTCGCGACCCGAATTACAAGTATACAGTCACGATTGCCGGGACCGGTTGGGTGGCGAGCGCCACTCCCCGGCGCGCGGGGCTGGGCGGTTTCTTCGCCGATGACAGCAGGGGCTCGATCGCAGATTCCTACTACAACGCGAATGGGCCCGCCACGACGAAAGACACGCGATTGGGCGAGATTTCTATCTCAGGTGATCTGTTTAATGTCCATTCTCATTAATGCGGATTATTGGTTACGAACTGGATGCCGAAGAACTCCATTAATAGCTGCTAGGATACGGCTATGCCCGACAACTGCCAGAGTAATCGAGAGAAACAATAAAAGATAGGGCACGGGACGAAAAACTCAAGCGAACTCAAAAATCATCTGTTCCCATCAAGCAATGTTGTTGCGCTGCCAGACGGCGGCGTCGAATCTGTGCGCGCAGTCGTAGCCCTCGGCGCGGTAGAGATCAATGGCGTCGGAGTTGGCTTCGGTGACAGTGAGGGAGATTTCGGTGACGCCCTGGCGCATGAAGCAGTCGGCGGCCAGAGTGAGCAGCATGCGCGCCAGGCCGCGGCGGCGGAATTCGGGATGAACGCAAATCTGGGTGATGTGGCCGCTCTGCGGGCTGACGCGCGAGCCGAGGACCAGCGCCACCATCTCGCGACTGATGCGATCTACGATGACGTGCGAAACCTGCGCCGAGAAGACGCCGCAGCCGGAGTAGCGAACAATGTTGTTGAGGAAGCGCATCGAGCCGTGGACCGAGCGGTACTGGTCGTTGACCACGCTGTCGGGATGGCCGTAGTAAGCCGCGGCAATGAGCCGGCCGGCGGGATTCAGGTCCTCGTCGCGCCAGGGACGCAGCTCCAGTCCCTCTGGCAGCTTCACGCGGGGCGCGGCGGAGAAGCCCGCGAGCGGCCGCACCATGAAAAGCCGCCGATGAAGCTGGAAGCCGGTATCAAGAAAGATGCCGGCGTGGGAGCCGGAGGGGTGGAGCAGCAGTTGGGATTCCACGCGGTCCACCTGGGGCGAGTTCAGCAGCAGTTCGAGCAGGTGGCGGAGCAGCGTTTCCTCAATCTCGTGAGCTGGGGTTTCGCGAGCCTGGTCATCGCGGGCGGAGCTCCCATCAGCGTGGGGGCTGGGCAACGCAAAGACGTCGCCGATGACGGCCTTGGTCTCCTCGTAGACGCAGAAGACATAGCCGATGACTTGGCCCGCCTCCAGGGCCGCGTAGCCGGGCAGCATGTGGCCGTCGAGATACTGCATCAGCAGGTTTGCCGAGACGTGGTAGTCCCAATGGAGGCGCTGTTTCCACAGTTCGGCCTCTGCCTCCAGCACGGGGCGCAACACCGGCGCCGCAAAGTGCCGCAGGTCGAGGATCTCGAGGGAGGCGCCCATTGCCATGGTTCTCCTCAGATGTCAGCTAACATCGCACAGTTACGACCTGCTCACTTTCAACTGTTAGCTGTCAACTGTCAACTGACAGTCTACCGGCCGCCCACCATGTAGACCACCAGTCCCTGCTCCGGCCAACTGAAGAGCTGCTCATAGGGCCGGTCTTCGAGGTAGTCCTCGAGGGCGGCCTGGGTATGCAAGTCCACTCCCCCGCGCCCGGTCACCCGCGCCACCAGCAGGTGCTGCTCATCCGGCACACCACTCTCCTTGTAGTTGACGACCTCGCGATTGCGGTAGAACGAGAGACCATACTCTGTTTGAGGGCGGACGAGGAAGACGGCGACAGTTTCATCGGCGGGAGCAGAGGCGGCCAGCCGCTCGGCCAGCGGGCGCGCGGAATAGGCGTTGTCCAGAAGGTGAATCACTCGCTTGGTTTGTTCGATGGGAGGAATGACAAAGAACGGACCGACCCCATAGAGAAACAGGACCAGGACGATCAGCACGCCTGTGGTCACTACGCGCAGCCGGGCCACGCCGAAGCCCTTGACCACGATGACAATCAGCAGCGCCGCGCTGCAGGAGGCCAGAACGGCTACGGCAAGCGCCGGCCACGGCGGCATTACACGGATGCACTCGTGGATACACTCGTGGATAAAGTTAAATATCTGGGCGACCCCCAGCGCAGGCATGGGCGGCATCTGCGGTCCGTGAGTCACAAACCAGGGCAGCAGGAGCGCGAACATGGTCATGACGCCGCAGAGCACCGCATGGCCTACCAGCACCCAGCGGCTGAGTCCCGGCTGGCGGCGGCGGAAAAGATAGTCGCCAGTGAGGATGGTGATGGGCGGGATGGAGGGCAGGATGTAGCCGGGCAGCTTGGATTGCGAGAAGGAGAAGAAGAGGATGGGAATCAGCGCCCACAGGACGAGAAACTCCGGAAAAGCATCGCCGGGCTGGCCGGCGCACCGCTTGCACGGGTGGGAGTGGCGCGCTCGCCACTCGCATACCGAGGTCCGGATGCCGTCGATCAGCGCCCGCACCGCGATCACCGTCCACGGCATCACAGCCAGCAGCGCCACCACCAGGTAATACCAGAAGGGCTGCGCGTGCTGGTAGCGATCAGAGGCGAAGCGCTCCAGGTTGTGTTCCAGGAAAAAAACGCGGAAAAAGTTGGGATTCTGATGTTGCACGGCGATAAACCAAGGCAACACCATGGCAAAGTAGAGCAGAACCCCGGGCCACCAGAAGGAGCGCCACAGAACCGACCACTCGCGGCGCAGGAAGGCGAAGGCGGCCACGATCAAGAGGGCCAGAAATGGCGCCACCGGCCCCTTGGCCAGCGTGGCTACGCCGGTGAAGAAGTAGATGTCGAAGAGCCAGAACTTGGAGTTGGTCTCGTACCATGCGTACCAGCCGAGCAGCCCGATGGCCAGCGGCGCGGCCATCTGCATATCGGTAGAGGCGCCGCGAGCAAAGCCGATGATGCCTGCGCAGGCGACGGTGATAAGCGCCGCGTCCAGGTGGCCGCCAGGGCGGAATCGACGCATGTGGAGATAGATGAGCGCCACCATGATGAAGGCGAAGGTGGCCGAGGGCAGCCGGGCGGCCCAGTCGTGCACGCCGAAGTCCTGGAATACGAACATGGCCCGCCAGTAGTAGAGCGCCGGCTTCTCCAGCCAGGGGTGGCCGTAGAGATATGGAGTGACGCAGGCGCTCAACCGGCTCTTGAGCGTATGCGCCGAGTCGAAGCGAACCAGCATCTCGTGGGCGATCTGCGCATAGCGGGGCTCATCGGCCCCCACCAGGCCCAGGCCGTCACCGCCCAGCAGCGGGATCTGACCATAGAGCAGAAAAAAGAGGGCAAAACCGAGAAAAACGGAGGCCTCTCTGACGACGCCCCAACGGGGCAGTCGCAAGCGCCAACCTTTGGGCGAGTCCGGAGCAGGTGGTTCCTGAAAAGTTTCCACTTCCAGCGTTTCTCCAACGGGGCAGACGCCTGCCTCACGCAGACAAGCGATGCCGGCTTCGGTCAGGGCGGATGGGGGGAGCTGGCTGGCCACGGCCAGGGTCCGCGCTCCGGGGAAACGCGGAGATTGTCTTGCGCCTCGACAGGGACAAGGCTAACAGATTCGGGCGGAGTCGTAATGGGCTCATCAGCTTTCTTCTCCGGCCAGTGAGGCCACACAGGGGCGCAATTGGCCCAGAATTTCATCGAGCGCGCGGGCCAGCGGCCCCTCCAGCGTGCAGCCGGCGGCGCTATCGTGTCCTCCGCCGCCCAGCCGCTCGGCAATTGCGGCCACGTTCACGCGGCCTTTGCTGCGCAGGCCGATCCGGACGCTCCGGTCGGGCAGCTCGAGCAGAAAGACGGCGGCTTCGACCCCGGAGACACACAACGCAAAGTTCACAATGCCTTCGCAGTCCTCCTCGGCGGCGCAGGCGCGGAGCACGTCCTGGTGGGAGACCCACAGCCAGGCCAGCCGGCCTTCGCGCTTCAGATTGCCGAGCGCCGCGCCCAGCAGGAGCAGCTTGGAGGCGGGCGTGGAAAAATATACGTCCTGGGCGATGCGGACGGGGTCAGCCCCGGCCAGCACCAGTTCCTGCGCCAGGCCGAAGGTGGAAGCCTGCATAATGCCGTAGCAGAAGCCACCGGTATCGGTGAGCACGGTGGTGTAAAGGCAGGTGGCCATCTGTGGCGTAACCTTGGCTCCGGCAGCCTTCACCAGCCTGTACACCAGCTCGCCTACGCTGGCCGCCTGGCGGTCAATCCAGTTCAGGTGGCCGAACTCCTGTCCGCTGGCATGGTGATCGATGTTGATGATGAAAAACGGCTCCAGGCCGTCCAGGCCGACGCGGTCCAACCCGTCGCACTCCAGCAGAATCGCGGCATCATAGGGGCCATGAACGCGCTGGGCGGCACGAATGCCATCCGCGCCCGGCAACCCGCGATAAATGTTTGGAACCCGATCCGGCATCACCAGGTCGGCATGCTTGCCCAACTGCTCGATGAGCATCCCCATGGCCAGCATGGAGCCCACCGCATCGCCGTCCGGCCGGGAGTGAGAGCAGACCAGGAACCGCTTGCCCCGGCGCAAAATATCCAGGATAGGTTCGATCCGGCTCGCCGACGCGGGGTCCGATGCTGAACCCAGCGAGGCGTCCGGCGGGTGTCCAGGCGCGACGCTTTTCGGATGGAAAGCCGGATTGCGGTTGGAATGATTCATGCGCGGCTACTCCATTTGTTGAGCCTTTTCGTCCGCCACGGTACTCAGTTCGGCGGGCGGTTGCTGCGCCGCCGCCTTCTGCCGCTTGCGCTGCCGGCCCATCAGTTCGTCGATGCGCGCCTGGAAGCGGCCCGAGCGATCGGCCAGGAAGCTGAGCTCGGGCACATGGCGCACGCCCATCCGCTCCTTGAGCTCATAGCGGATGTAGCCCTTGGCCGCCTCCAGTCCCGCCACAGTGTCTTCTTCGGCTTTGGCAATGTCCTTGACGGCGTTATCAATGGCCACATACACCCGCGCCGACTTTCCGCCGGGATTCAACGCCACCTCGGTCACGTAGCAGAGATTGATGCGAGGGTCCACCAGTTCGCCCTCGATGAGGACGCCAATCTCCAGCCGCAGCGTCTCCGCCACCCGGTCCTGATGGTGCTTCCGCGCTCTGTGTTCGGGCATGGACCCTCCTCGTTCGGGCAGACCATTCAGGATAGCAGAGGTAGGCTTATGGCTCCCGGCTATTGTTTAAGGGGCCGGTCATATTGGGGCATTGGGACTTGGGGCATTGAGACAGAATTCGATAGTCTGCCGTTCCTCCAACCGCTACAATGGCTGGATGTTCCGGCTGAGACGCTCCTAATTCCCCCCGGGCGTATGCCGGAGATGGAGGCCAGTCATATGATCTTGCGTCAAACTGGATTATGCGTCGCCGGTGCTGTGTTGCTTGCGGCTTGCGCGCCCACGCTGCGGGCGCAAACCGCGCCGGCGCCAACAGCCTACACCGTCACGTCCAACAATACGATGGCCGGGCCGGTAACGGTCACCAAGATCTACCGGCTTGGATCGAAGGTCGTGGTGAACGAGCGCACTCCTGCGCCCGTGACGGGCGGCGCGATGAACATACGGACCTTCTACGATCTGAAAAAGATGGAAAAACTAACCTGGGACCCGGTGAACAGCTCCGCCGCCTGCGTAAAGGCAACCTTCTCCGGAGATTGGGGCGATCCGTTTGCGGGCACAGGCGATCTGGCCAAGCAAGGCGTCAAGCAGGTGGGAGCGGAGACGATTCACGGGTTTGCGGCTAAGATTCTGGAAGCCGACGCCGGAGATGGCGGCAAGATGAGGGTATGGGTGGATACCAAAACTGGCATGGTTGTGAAAGCTCAGTTGATTCCGGCAAGTGGCGCGCCGGTAACCATGATCGAGGTGATGGACGTGAGCCTGACCCCGCCACCGGCTTCGGCCTTCGTTATCCCGGCAAACTGCGCTGCCGTCGCCCCGCCAACTCCAACCGAGGCCCCGCGACCCCCAGGCGAAGCGGAAGAGGCAGCCGCATTGACTGGCGGCTATGGTCAGGATTTCGTGAACGGCATCTACGGACCCGGCACGAAGAACTCCTGCACGATGGTATTCCGGGTGGTTCGCGCGGGCACCATGGCGCCGATCAGTGGTGGATTCCAGGTAGCGGTGGACCTGAATGTGGCCAGCGAGCCGACACCCAGCTACTCCATCGACTTCAGCCGGGAGGGTCACGCGACCTTCAAGGGCGGGGGTCTGCACGAAATCACTTCCCCGGGCAGCAACGGAGTGTTTCGGGTCGCCAACGTCCCCGCGCAGTTTGAAATGGATATCGAATTCGGGAACCCAGGATCGGCTACGGCAAATCTCTACCGGCAATGCTTCGCGGCGCAAACGGTGCTGCTCTACGTGGTAAAGGATCCATCAAATATCACCAAGGGCGGCGACTGGCTTTGGGTGAAATCGGGCAAGTACACGACGGTCCCGCGCTGATCGCCGCCGGGATTCAACGCCACCTCGGTTACATAGCAGAGATTGATGCGCGGGTCCACCAGCTCGCCCTCAATGAGAACGCCAATCTCCAGCCGCAGCGTCTCCGCCACCCGGTCCTGATGGTGCTTCCGCGCTCTATGTTCGGGCATGGACCCTCCTCGTTCGGGCAGACCATTCAGAATAGCAGAGGCGCGGGCGGGGAGCATCGCCCGATTTCGATTGCCTTCGCCTTCCAGCGGACGTTATGATTGTCGAAACTTCCGGCAAACCCAGCCAAGTCTCCCCAGACGCAAGCCGGAAAGCGAGGTCGATTCTATGTTCCTGCGTCAAACTGGATTTTGCGTCGCCGGTGCTGTGTTGCTGGCGGCTTGCGCGCACACGCCACGAGCGCAAACCGCCCCAACTTCAGCACCCACCGCTTACTCGCTGACCGAAACCAATGCCATGTTCGGCGCCGTCCTGACAATGAAGATCTACCGCAACGGGTCGAAAGCGCTGCTGGACTCGCAGATGCCGGCCAGTGGAGGGTCGAAGGCCACTCACACCCGCGCGCTTTACGATCTGAAAACCCATCAAAGCCTGGACATGGACTTGCTGGATACTTCGGCGCAATGCGGCAATAGCAGCTTCTCCGGAGACTGGGGCGATCCGTTCGCCTCCTCAGCCGATATGGCGGGAGACCTGGCCAAGCAGAACGCCAAGCAGGTGGGAACGGTAACCATGCTTGGCTTCACCGCCAAGATTCTGGAGGTTGCCAACCCCAGCGGCAAGATCCGCGCTTGGATCGATACGAAAACCGGCCTGATTCTCAAGGCGCAGCGCATTCCCGCCTCCGGCGCGCCGCAAACCATCATTGAAGTGAAGGAAGTGAGCTTTGCCCCTCCGCCGGCTTCCATCTTCGCCGTGCCGGCAAGATGCGCCGCAGCCGCTAAAACCCCTCTGCCCCCCACTGAGGCGGAGCGCATTGCCGCCGAGACCGGCGACAGTGCCGCCAACTTCGTCAACGCCATCTACGGACCCGGCTCGAAGAACTCCTGTTCCGTCCTCCTGCGCGTCGTCCGCGCCGGAACCATGACTCCCATCGTCAATCGGCTTCAGGTCGCCATCGATACCGCCTACAACGTCGATAACCCGCCCCACTACATCTACGGCATGGGCGCCGATGGCACGCAGACATTCTCCGGCGGCGGCATGCACGAGATCACCAGTCAGATCCGCAACGGTATGGTCCGCATCAATAACCCGCCTTCCTACTTCAACCTGGCGGTGAACCTGATGAAGCCCGGCACCGGCGCAAGCGAGGCGCTCGTCTACCGTCAGTGCTTCGCGCCCACCACCGTGCTGATGTTCGTGGTCAAAGACCCCGACAACCCCTCCGCGGGCGGCGACTTTCTGTGGGTCAAGTCAGGCAAGTACGCGACGGTCCCGCGCTGATCGCGGCCGGGGAAAAACAGAACCGGTTATGATTGCGCGGCGCGCTCCAGAGCGGCGATGTCGATCTTCTTCATTTGCATCATGGCCTGCATAGCCTTGGGATGCCGGATCAACTCCATCATTTGTACTGGCACAATCTGCCAGCACAGGCCGAACTTGTCTTTCAGCCATCCGCAGGCGATCTCGCTGCCGCCCGCGGTGAGCCTCTCCCAGTAGTAGTCCACTTCCTCCTGCGAGTCGCAGCGCACCACAAACGAGATTGCCTCGGTGAATTTATACATGGGCCCGCCGTTGAGCGCGGTAAACTTCTGGCCGTCGAGTTCAAAGGCGATGGTGAGGACCGAACCCTTCTTTCCGCCGGGATCGTCGGCATTGCGCCTCAGCGCTTCCAGACGGCGCGAGCTTTTGAACACTGTCAGGTAGAAATCAACCGCCTCCTCGGCGTTCGAGTCGAACCAGAGAAATGGTGTAATGCGGGGAAAGTTTTGGAGCGCGCTCATGGGAACCTCCTGGATTATTGTTGGCCTTAGGGCTATCACACAGCAGCGTCCGCTTTGGAGCGGGACCAGCGGCCGGTAGCACATTGTAAACATATATAGCTTGCAAAATGCAAGTTAATCGCGTATCGTATTTTTGTGACCAGGAAATCGAGTACGAAACACCGCTCCGGATGCCCGGTGAGTGTCTCGCTCGATCTTCTGGGCGACCGCTGGTCGCTGCTCATCATTCGCGACATGATGGTGCGCGGTTATCGGACCTTCCGCGAGTTCCAGCGCGCAGGCGAGGGAATTGCCACCAACATCCTTGCTGACCGTCTCCACAAGCTCGGAGCCGCCGGCATTCTTATCACTGAACCCGCGGCGGAAGACGGCCGCAGCACTCATTATCGCCTTACGCCCAAAGGCATAGCCCTTGCTCCTGTTCTGCTTGAATTGCTTATCTGGGCCGCGCATCACGAGGAGACGGGCGCCCCTTGCTCCTTCATCGCACACATGGAGCGGAACCGCGAAGCCGTCCTGGCGGAGACTTTCCGTCGGTGGGAACAGCGAGATTCCACCCCTCTCATTCCACCGTTCGATTCTCCAATCCATTCCCCGAAAGGAAAAAGAAAACGATGAAACTGACCACCTACCTCAACTTCGGCGGCAACTGCGCCGAGGCATTCCGCTTCTACGAAAAACATCTGGGCGGAAAGATCCTCGGGATGATGACCTACGAACAGATGCCGGAACCAAAAAACATTCCACCAGGACTGGAGAAGGGCATTCTCCATGCGCGCATCACCA
Source organism: Occallatibacter sp. (assembly GCA_049698655.1). Taxonomy (GTDB): domain Bacteria; phylum Acidobacteriota; class Terriglobia; order Terriglobales; family Acidobacteriaceae; genus Telmatobacter. The sequence goes on from JBAVYF010000060.1 coordinate 25,404, forward strand.
TCGGTGAAACGCTGCTCATGGCCAGTGATGCCCCTCCGGACCGCTTTCAGCCCATGCGCAGCGTCTATCTTGCCCTTGGCGTAGACAGCAATGAAGAAGCGGAGCGCCTTTATGCCCTCCTCAAGGAAGGCGGCGAGATCTTCATGCCGATGGAGGAGACCTTCTTTGCCTTCCGCTTTGCCATGCTCCGCGACAAGTTCGGCACATCGTGGATGCTGATTCACGAGCGGCCGAGTCCTTCCGCGGCCTGACAACGGGTTAAACACGGCGGTTCAATGAGCGTGGTTTTAGCTGTTCGGGGGATACCTTTCGCGGGTATCCCCTGAATTTCTCAGCTCTCTACGTAGTCCCAGAAGGCGTCGGCCAGCTCTGCGCGCCAAGGCCTTCGATTCGATCACGACCGGGTACCCAATCCCACTCCGCTCTATAAAAAAACGTCCGCTCTGCCACGAGCATTTTGCAGAGAATTACGCTCCGATGGCGAACACTATATGTAAAGGAATCCACCATGACACCAAAATCCGCATCTGAACTCAGCTTGGTCGAGGCCATTCCTCTCCCGGCGCTCGACCCCAGCCCCAAACAAGCCCGGGCCGCCATCAAGCGTTGCTGCGCCGCCTGGCAGCGCGCCTACGATGCATGCCTGGAGGGTACCTCCAGGGACGGCTGTGACAAGATCAACGCCGCCCACGAAGCAGGCCCAGCTTACCGCAAAGCCATGCCCCCTCTTGCCGGTTATGAAAACATCCGCGACTTCCTCGCTTGCGCGGCCCACGGCATCCTCATCGGCGCAATTCCCGAAAAAAGGGCCAACCAGCTTCTGTACGCGGCGCAGGTCGCGCTCACCTCCCTCCATTACGAGCCGAAACCGCGAAAACCCGCCTGACCCCCCCCCTACCCTGTGGAGGCCGTTTTCCACCCCTGCATTACTTGTAACCAAAGCAGAATCAATAGGTTGTAATTTCCGCCTATTAACTGATCGGTAACAGCAAACCCCGGATTTTGCCCTTTTTTTGACCAAAAAGGGCGCTGTTTTAACCAGAAAAGACCGTTTTTTCGCGCTTTTTGAAAGCCCTATCAAGCAACTGCCAACCGCAGCGTCAGCTCTCGATGTAGTCCCAGAAGGCGTCGGCCAGCTCCGCGCCCAGTTCGTTTGTCATGCGGCGGGCGGCGCGCTCCACCTCTTCCATGAGCCCATGCAGGTAGTCGCGGGAGCGGGAGATGGCGACGACGCCGAGGGTGGCCGACTGCCAGGTGACCGCCTCGTCCATCTCGGCCACGGAGACGTTGAATCCCTGCTTCAGTTGGTCCTTGAGCGAGCGGACGACCTGCCGCCGGTCCTTGAGCGACTGGGCG
>JBAVYF010000061.1:0-1665 GCA_049698655.1 Occallatibacter sp.
GGGATATACTCTCGTCCTTGACGTTTCGCAGCAGCAAACGCCCGTGCTCTATGTCAACAACGGCTACATCATCACCAAGGCAGTTATCGACGCCTACAATTTGAAATCGGGCGTACCTGCGCCGCCAGCCCAGCCTACGGCGCAGTCGCCCAATCCACAGACTGGGGCGCCGAGGCCCACTACCGCAGCGCCCAATCCTACCAGGACGCACTGAGGCAAGAATGCAGCCGTTCGAGGCCGCGAGCCAGCCGGGGCCTCGAGCGGTCAGTAGCACCCAGGCCGCGATCCTTGCTCTCGCAAGGCGATGGCCGCCAAGTCTTCGTTGCTGGTGCGGCAGGCCAGAGCTGCCCTGGTGGCCCTCTACATCCCTAGAACTGGCTGCATAAATGGCGTTCGGGTACGGAAGTCAGCCTCAGGGATTTTAACCCTCATAATCTCTGCTAGTTTTGGGGCCCTTCGGAAAGCTCAGGGCAGGCTTTGAAGCCGTGCTATGTAACGAAGCTGCATAAAGCAGCCAATTCCCGGTCCTGTGGAAAAATCTGTGGATTTTTTCCTGAAACCCACAGGAAAAGGCCGAAATTTCTCTCTTGCCAACCTTCAACCCACTCTGATAATGAGCATAATCCCTTTTTAATCAAGGGGAACATCCATGAATGGTTTTCCGCGAATGCGTTGATTGGCGCGCCCGCCGTGGTCAGGCCGCCCGGCACGGTTTCCACAAACGGATATGAAGGATTTGTAACAACCCCTTCGGACCGAGAAAACGCTCGCTTACTTCTGCTGATCCTCGCCGACGCGCAAAACCGCCAGAAATGCCTCCTGCGGAATGTCCACCTTTCCGATCCGCTTCATGCGCTTTTTGCCCTCTTTCTGCTTTTCCAGCAGCTTGCGCTTGCGCGTGATGTCGCCGCCGTAGCACTTGGCCAGCACGTTCTTGCGCAGCGGGCTCACGGTCTCGCGGGCAATCACCTTGGCCCCGATCGCCGCCTGGATGGCCACCTCGAACTGCTGCCGCGGGATCAACTCGCGCATCTTTGAGACCAAAGCCCTCCCGCGCTCGTAAGCGTGGTCACGATGCACGATGATGGAAAGCGCGTCGACGGGTTCACCCGAGACCAGAATGTCGAGCTTCACCATGGGCGACTCCCACTCGCCCGCTAGCTGGTAATCGAGCGATGCGTACCCGCGCGAGATCGACTTCAGCCGGTCGTAGAAGTCCAGCACGATCTCGTTCAACGGCAGCTCGTAGGTGAGCATCACGCGCGTGGGCGTCACGTACTCGAAGTTGATCTGCTTGCCGCGCTTCTCCTCGACGAGCTTGAAGATGCCGCCGACGTACTCCTCGTTGGTGAGGATTTTGGCGGTAATCACGGGCTCGCGGATGCTCGAAATGCTCTGCGGCTCGGGCCAGCGCCAGGGATTATCGACGTCGATCTCGTTTCCGTCGGTGAGCGTGATGTGGTAGCGCACGCCGGGCGCGGTGGTAATCAGGTCCAGCTCGTATTCGCGCTCCAGGCGTTCCTGGATGATCTCCATATGGAGCAATCCCAGGAAGCCGCAGCGAAAGCCGAATCCCAGCGCGACGGAGCTCTCCGGCTCGAAGAAGAAGGATGAATCGTTGAGCCGCAGCTTCTCCAGAGCGTCGCGCAGGAGCGTGTGCTCGTG
>JBAVYF010000062.1:0-1759 GCA_049698655.1 Occallatibacter sp.
ATGCTTGGAGCTGCCTGCGCAGACTCAGTTCGCACCATCAGTCTGAGGGATGACCGCCCTGCCAAATGCCTAACCCGGACAAGCCGGAACCAAAAAGGTTGCGCTATTATATCGGTGGGCGCAGCCGATTGGCGAGGGGACGATGCCGGAGGGGCTTGCTGAACGCTACGATGAGCGGATCGCAGGGGTTCTTTCCTGTTTCGACCGGATCGTCATCACTGGCACGCTTCCTGGGGTCTGCCACGCGAGAGGCATGACGTCGTTTCTTTATGCGAATGCCATCCGCATTTTCGATTATCCGCAGTTTGCGGCAACGCTGCGCGACACGGTCCGGGAGAACGCGGCGAAGGTTGCGGAAGCCGCGGGCGTCGCCATCGAGCATATTTCGAAGAGCCACATCCGCAAGGAAGACATCGTCGGCAAGGCGATTGCCCGGCGTGGCGATCATCCAGGCCTCGCGCATGTCATTTCGGCGATGGAGGCGTGCGGCGCCTACGAGCCCTGGCATGACAAAAAAAGCCACAAGACCTTCGTGCGGCCGGACAGCGGCAAGTGTCTGCACTACTATTTCTATTTCATCGACGCGGAGTTGGGCCTGATCTATGTCCGCGTTCCAACCTGGGCGCCGTTCCGCCTGCAGTTCTATTGCAACGGCCACAGCTGGCTGGCGCGTAAGCTTTTGGCCGAAGGCATCGGGTTCACGGCCGGGGACAACGCCTTCCTCCGCATCGGCGATTGGGAGCGCGCTCAGGAATTGGCCGATAGCTTCTCGCCCGGCATGCTCCACCGCATCCTCGACCGCTACGCGGCGCTATGCTGCCCGGTTCTCGACGTATTCAAGCAGTCTTATCACTGGAGTCTGATGCAGGTTGAGTACTCCACCGATCTGGTGTTCCGCTCCAAGGCCACGCTGGCGCCGCTTTACGAACAACTGGCCCGGCATTCGGTGCTTACCGTGAAGGCTGAGGCCGTCGCCACATTCCTGGGCCGCAGTATTGTCCCCAATCTGGCTCAAGAGATTGGCAGCCAGTTTTCAACCCGCATCGAGGGGACTTGCATCAAGCATCGGTTCGGCAAGTCCTCCGTCAAGATGTACGATAAACTCGGAACCATCTTGCGTATCGAGACAACCACCAACGATGTCTCGTCCTTCAAGCACTACCGGAAGGTAGAACACCGCGAAGGTCCATCGAGCATGGGCTTCGCTCCCATGAAGAAGACCGTCTACAGTCTTGGCGATCTGGCAGGCATTCTCTTTGCCTGCAACCGCCGTTATCTCGCGCATCTTTCGGCTCTCGACGATTTTTCCGCAGGCGTCAGACTGCTCGACCGGGTTACGCGCCCGCGCAAGGTTGATGGCAAAACCGTCAAGGGCGTCGACTTCTTCAATCCAACCGAGCGCACCCTGCTTGGCGCGTTGCAGAACCCCAAGTTCAATATCGCAGGTGTCCGCCGCGCCGATCTCGCTCCGCTCCTGGACAGCATCTCGCCTTCCGCGCTCTCACGCAAAATCCGCCGGTTGCGCTGCCTCGGCCTCATCAAGCGCGCCGCCAGAACCTACCGTTACTACCTCACTCGCGCCGGAAGAGCCGTCATCGCCGCCGCCTCCAACATAACCGAATACGCCATCATCCCCGCACTCGCCTGAACGATTCCCTGCAGAAAATGACAAGAGTTGGTTGGTAAGGGACTAAATCCCTGCCGCCTGGGCTGGCAGCTATTGAGAAACCGCCGAATGCATGTCGATGCAGTGCTTCAC
>JBAVYF010000063.1:0-2967 GCA_049698655.1 Occallatibacter sp.
CGCGAGGGATATGTCGCGGGGAAGCGGTTGCTGAAGGCCACGCAGAGATTCACGGCTTTGCTGGCATTCAACGATATGTCGGCCATCGGCGCCATCCACGCATTTCGCGAAGCGGGAAAGCGGGTTCCGGAAGATATTTCGGTGGTGGGGTTTGACGATGTTCAGGCGGCAACCATCGTCCAGCCGGCTCTGACAACGGTTCGCCAGCCGTTGATTCGGATGGGAATGTTGGCCGCCTCGGAGCTCTTGGCCAGTATCGAAGATGCCAGTTTGCAGCCACGGCTGATCTCGATCGAGCCGGAACTGGTGATACGGCAGTCAAGCGCGGCGTGTCCGCAAGGCTAAGAACATATCTTCGCGTGGACTGCCGCTGCCTTCCAGAAACCAGCAAAGCGACGAACTGAGTCCGCAAGGGTGCTGTCAACCGGACCGACCCGCATCACTATGATGGGGTAAGCGCCTGCTCCCGATGGCAACCGTCGAAAACCCATCCCGCGCCCTTCCCTCGCTGCACGAGTTCTTCGCGCCCGGCGGCATTCTGGCGCGCTCGTCACTGCCTTATGAGTACCGCACCGGCCAACTGCAGATGGCCAAGGCCGTCGAGCGCGCCCTCGAAGAACGCCGCCACCTGATCGTCGAGGCCGGCACCGGAACCGGCAAGACCCTCGCCTACCTGCTGCCCGCCCTGCGCACCGGCCAGCGCATCATCGTCTCCACCGGCACCAAAGCACTGCAGGACCAGCTCTACTTCCGTGACATTCCCTTCCTCGAAACGCTGGTCGGCGAACTGCGCGTCTGTTACATGAAGGGACGCGCCAACTACCTCTGCCGCCACAAGCTGGTCACGCTGCGCAATCAGCCCATCCTCTCCGGTCTGGAAGAGATCGATCAGTACCGCCAGATCTCTGAATGGGAGAAGACCACCGAAACCGGCGACCGCGCCGAGCTCTCTGGTATGCCCGAGTTCAGCGCCCTCTGGCAAAAGCTCGACGCGCGCACCGAGGCCTGTCTGGGGCCAACCTGCCCGGATTATCGCCGCTGCTTCATCACCGAGATGCGGCGCAAGGCCCTCGAATCCGACATCATCATCGTCAACCATCACCTGTTTTTCGCCGACCTCTCGGTCAAGCGCGAGGCCGCCGGTGCGCCTGACGCCGGCGTTCTGCCCGAAGCCGCGGCCGTGGTCTTCGACGAGGCCCACGAGTTAGAGGACGTAGCATCAAGTTACTTCGGCCTTTCGGTCAGCAACATCCGCTTTGAAGAGTTGGCCCGCGACACCGATGCCCTTTTGCGCGGCAAGCAAGGCGCGGAGAGCCTGCCCGCCCTCACCCAGCAACTCCGCGACCGCGCCCGCATCTTCTTCGCCGGCCTGCCCATGGTGGGCGACGGCCGCCAGCCCTTCACCGAACGCGAGCAGTTCCTGGAAACCTCGGGCGACCTCTACCTGGCCGTCCGCGCCACATTGCAGCGGATTGAATTGGAGATGGACGTTCTGACCGGCATCGACGAAGCGCCGGGACTCAAAAAGCGCGTCGCCCGCCTCCGCTCCGAGTTTGAATTCCTGCTCGAATCGAACGCCAGCAACATGGTCTATTGGATGGAGCGCCGCGCGCACGCCGGGGCCACCGACCGGTCTTCGTCCGGCGTGAAAACTGCCGGGTTCAGGTCGCAGTCGCGCACCACCTTCCTCCAGGCCACGCCCATCGACGTCTCCGAGCTTCTTCACGAGCTGGTCTTCGACCAGATTCCTACTGTTATTCTCACCTCAGCCACGCTCACCGTGCAGGGCGGCTTCGAGCACATTCGCAAGCGCCTCGGCCTCAGCGAGGCACGCGAGTTAGTCGTGCCCTCGCACTTTCGCTACGGCGAGCAGGCCCTTCTCTATCTGCCGCCGGAGATGCCGGACCCCCGCGCCCCGGAGTTTCCCGAGGCCGCCGCCCGCTGCATCCAGCGCGTGCTGGAAATCACCCACGGCCGCGCCTTTTGCCTCTTCACCAGTTACAGTCAGATGCGCGACCTCTACGAGCGCCTGCTGCCGGTGCTGGATTTTCCCATCCTGCTCCACGGCACGGCTCCGCGCAAAGCTCTGTTGGAGCAGTTCCGCTCAACCCCCAACGCGGTCCTCTTCGGCACTTCGAGTTTTTGGCAGGGCGTTGACGTGCAGGGCGAAGCGCTCAGTTGCGTCATCATCGACCGCCTGCCCTTCGCCGTGCCCAGCGACCCGGTAGTCCAGGCCCGCATGAAAGCCATTGAAGAGGCCGGAGGCAAACCATTCTCCGACTACCAAGTCCCCTCCGCCGTCCTCACCCTCAAGCAGGGCTTCGGCCGCCTCATCCGCTCCCTCGAAGACCGCGGCGTGCTGGTCCTCCTCGACCCCCGCGTCACGAGACAAAGATACGGCCAGACCTTCCTAGCCAGCTTGCCGCCCTATCGCATGACCTCAACCATTACGGATGTGGAGGAGTTTTTTGAAACTGGGAAAGCAAGCGAACTGTAGAATCAAGCCTGTCCCACTTGACTGTTTATGTCGCGCAACTTCTACATCCTGGCCGTAATGATGCTCGTCTTTGCGCTGGCCGCTGTGGCAATCTCGTTCGCGCCTTCGAGCCTTCAACCCGGCCTGCCCGCCAACGCATCGCTGTGGCGGACGGGTTCCTTGTTTCTGCTTCTCGCCGCTCTGGCTGCCGCGCTCATCGGCGTGCTCAGCCATCTCTTCGAGCAGGTAGACCGGCGCAGCGAAGAGGCGCGGCGCAAGCACCGGGGCCCCCGCGGATAGGTCTTCGTCCGCGGGGTGGAGAAGCGCCGCAACTAAAAGCACTAAAATAGTCTCTGGGGCGCTCCCCCAACAGAATCGAGCAGACGCCGATGTTTGAAGTCACCGTGGAGGCCGGTTTCTCCTCCGGACACTACCTCCGCAACTACAAGGGCAAGTGCGAGAACCCGCACGGCCACAACTACAAGGTCCGC
>JBAVYF010000064.1:0-1793 GCA_049698655.1 Occallatibacter sp.
GGCGACCCCCGTCGACAACGACGCGGTCGCCGACCACTGGGTCGAGTACTATGTGGACCGTATCCTCGACAAGAAGGACACCGTCACGATCGTGGACGGGGAACCGGGCGAGGGAAAGTCGAACTTCACCCTTTGGCTCGGGATGAAGATTCGGGACCGCCTGGGACGGGAGACCGAGTCGGCACGGACCCTGGACCTCGATAACGACATAGTCTACCGACTCACGACATTTGTCCAGAGGGTATACCAATCGTCACGTGCGAACCCGAGCGTGATAATCGCAGACGAGGGAGTACTCGTCGGGGCACAGGGTACCTCTGGACTCAGTGACGCCGGTCAAATCCTGGACCGAGTTCTGTCCATCGGGAGAGTCATGGGCTGTACCATCTTCGTCCTTCACCCCAGCGTTTGGGGTCTTGCCTCTTTCGTGCGGAACCGGCGCGCCAAGGTGCTGATGCACGTCGAGCGTCGTGGCCTGACTACGGCGTTCACCCTCAAGAGCGCGATGGACTTTGTGCCGCCGCGCCAACTCCCATTCTCTAAGGCGCGCCAACCGTGGGCAAAGATTCGGTGGCCGTCGCTGGAATCCGACCCGATTTGGCAGAAGTACGAACCGAACAAAATCGAGGTTACAAAGCAGACATTGGTGGACTCCAAAATCAGGGCCGCCGAGATTGAGAAAAAGGCAGGTCTGCGTCCCCCCGGGCCGGAGTTCATGGACTATTGGGAACCCAGGTCAAAGCGGGCGCCCGGGGAGACCGCTGAGGAGTACCACCGCCGCGGGAGCCGTGAACGGATGCGGGCCAGTCGAATGGAAACGCGCCGATCGGAAGTGGAGGCGTCTCTCCGTCAGAGCGCAACGGAACACATCAACCTTTAGTGTGAGAGAGGAGGTTGGAAACAGTTTTCATGCAGAACCAAGAATCCTTAGTTTCAATAGAAATGTCGCGTAGTACGGCCGACAGTAAGACTAAGCCCAAGACCTCTGAGAGGGAGCGCGCGCTTTCGCGCGAGAGGAACATGCCATGAAACGCAAGGCGATTGTGGTGGCGGTGCTCTTACTTGTGGCTCCTCTTGCAACGGCAGCGGTCGCGACAGGCACCGCCTCGGCAATCACAATCCCGGGAATCTCGGGATTTATAACCTCGGATGGACTTTTTTTCGTCCAGGTCGGCTACAGCCAGTTCGGGTACACGACCTACGTCGGCAACGGCAGCGACGTGTACTCCTCGGCGATCGTCATCAACGTCACGGGAATCACGACCACCTCCCAGGTGGCGCACGTCTCCGTCTACGAGTACGCGGACCGGAGGACGGTGCAGAACGTCAACGTCCCGATCCCGGGCTACTCGAGCGTGGCCGTAGCGGTCGAACTCCCCCAGAACCACACGTACATGGAGTACAAGGTCTCGGTCGACTCGACGCCCTGGTGGGTCTACGCCTACACGCCATGGTCTTTCCTCGGGTTCACCGGCCTTCAGGACGGCGGCGCCGACCTCGCAACGTTCATCGCGGTCGGGCTGTTCTTCGTCTACGCCATCCCGTTCATGGTCAAGGGCGAGCGGATGACCAAGAAGGCCATCTACTCCCCGAAGTGGAACGCCACCCTGTGGCTCCACGGAATCTTCTTCGGCCTGGTGGCGTGGTACTTCGTCAGCTTCCCGTCCATCAACAGCTTCTTCCAGGGGTGAGAGTTCGTCGTCATCCACATACCCGAGGCCGTGTTCCTGTTCTTCTGGGCGGCGGGCCGCCACAGCTCGAACCAGCGCGCGCTGTTCGTCCAGATCGTTCCC
>JBAVYF010000065.1:0-1873 GCA_049698655.1 Occallatibacter sp.
GTTCCACACCCTGCGCGGAGCTCGTGACTGCTCCCGCAGTCCCGCCACACCCCGTAGCAGATAGCGCAGCACCAGGCGGTAGCCCAAGGCGCGCGAGACACCAAAGGACTTGCACAGTGCCGTGAACGTGTGCTCGCCCGATTCCCACTCGAGGATGAAACTTGCCTTCTCGTCCATCGTCGACCGTTCCCTCCAGGGCATCCGTCTCCTCTCGGAGAGAACGTCGCCCACAAAAGTGTCAACGATGTGCTTAGAATTGTGTCAACGATGTGCTCGGACAGGTGAACCTACCCCGAACTCGTGGACATAAGGTTAAGCAGTATCTTGAAGGGGTAAGGGAAGGTAATGGCAGACACGAGGAAGAAGTACACTAAGGAGTTCAAGCTCGAAGCAGTACGAATGCTGGAGGCAGGAACCAAGACTGGACGCGAGATTGAGCAGGACCTTGAGATCGGCGCTGGGCAGGTCTACCGCTGGAGGAAGCTGTTCGTTGAGGACGGGGGGCGTGCGTTCCCCGGCAACGGCAAGCCTCGCGACGCGGAGCTGGCCGAGCTTCGCAAGGAGAACAAGAATCTTCGCGAGGAACGGGACATCCTGCGAAAAGCAGTGGCCATCTTCTCAAAACCCCCGAGATGAATTACCAGCTCATGGCAGAACTCTCGGGGACCTATAGCGTGGAGAAGATGGCCAGGGTGTTGAGCGTATCGCGAAGTGGGTACTACGCATGGATGGATCGGCCTGAAAGCGTGAGGACGTGCCAGAAGGTCGAGCTGACCGAGCAGATCCGGGAGATCCAGCGCAAGATGCACCACCGGTATGGAACTCCGCGGGTCACAAGAGAACTCGCACGGCGCGGACGGTCGGTGGGACACAACCGAGTAGCGCGAATACTGCGAGAAAAGGGGCTTGGAGCACGACCCAAGAGGAGATTTCGGGTTACCACGAAGTCTGCGCAGGGACCCGTGGTCGCAGAGAACAAGCTGGATCGGCACTTCTCGGCTTCCGCGGTGAACCAGAAGTGGGTCTCGGACATCACCTACGTGGCCACCGCGGAGGGATGGCTGTACCTGTGCGTCATCGTGGACCTGTACGCGCGGCGCGTGGTGGGCTGGTCTATGGGAACCTCGCTGGCCACCGAGTTGGTGACAGCAGCATTCATGATGGCAGTGATGCAACGCAGGCCGCCGCGGGGACTGATGTTTCATTCCGACCGCGGCACGCAGTACGCAAGCCGGTCATTTCGTAAGGGATTGACGCGCCATGGGATGTTACAGAGCATGAGCCGCAAAGGGGAGTGCTGGGATAACGCGTGCGCGGAGACATTCTTCAAGACGTTGAAAACCGAGCTGATCGGCCAAAGGATCTATCGAACCAGGGAGGAGGCCAAGGCAGCGATATTCGAATACATTGAGGTGTTCTATAACCGGGTACGCCTACACTCGTACTTAGGCTACACTACGCCGGCCGAGTACGAACAGGATTCGCTGAGGCAGTCCGCAGCGTAAAAGGGTGTCCACGAAATCGGGGCAGGTCCAGTTGCTTGCTACCGCCGATACGGAGGGAGTGATGCCAGTGGGTGCCGTTGTGGCAGTCGTCCCGCCAGAGGTCGTGTACCAGCTAAAGGTTCCTGCTGTTCCAGCCGTCACGTTAGCAGTGGTAACCGCAAACGTCGCGCTTCCTACGGTGCCGCTTGTGATGGCTCCCGATTGAGCCGCCAGGGTAACGGTTGGTGTCGGCGATTCGCCGCCTGGGTTTGAAGGCCCTCCGGCAGGGTTTGGGCAGGCACTAAAGCTAAGAATCAACAGAATTATAGGGAACAAAAGGAGCTGCCGTGACATTTCTTACCTCCCGTTTTCCATGGACGCTCTTGTTT
>JBAVYF010000066.1:0-2418 GCA_049698655.1 Occallatibacter sp.
CGTGCGCAGCAATTATTTCTGGTCGCCGGACTCGAAGCAGCTTGCCTATCTGGAGATGAACGAGGCCGAGGTGCCGGAGTATCCGATCACCGACTGGATTCCAACGCATGCAACAGTGGATGAGCAGCGCTATCCGCAACCGGGCGACCCAAACCCCGCGGTGCGCGTGGGCGTGGTGAGTGCGGGAGGAGGCCAGACAGTGTGGGTGAGCCTGCCGATTCGCGCGGGTCAGGATTACATTCCGCGCTTCGGCTGGGTGAATGCGAAGACCGTGTGGATCGAGACGCTGTCGCGCGACCAGAAGCATCGCGATCTTTACTTTGCCGACGCTGCGACGGGCCAGGCGCACGCGGTGCTGCAACTCACGGACGATAAATTTTTCAACGATAAGTACGACGTTTGGGTGGGCGGCGGAAACATCGTGCTGACCGATTGGGCGGACGGGCACAATCATCTTTATCTCTATAGCTATGACGAGACTGATCCGACTAAGGCCACAGCGCGACTGGCGCGGCAACTGACGCAGGGAGACTTTGAGGTAAACGATGTTTTCCGCGTTGACACCGCGGGCAAGTTGGTTGATTACGCCTCGAACGAGGGCAGCGAACTCGATCAGCAGTTGTGGCAAGTGAACTTCAACGGCGAGCGGAAGCCACTGAGCACCGGCGCCGGCACGCACACGGGCAACTTTGCGCCAGTGGGCAGCGCGTTTGTGGAGCGGCAATCGGCACGCATGGAGCCGCCGACACTCAGGCTGTGCGCGGAGGCGGACAAGTGCAGCGTGATCTGGTCGACCAAGGCGCTGGAGCCTTACCTGCTGCGCGCGCCGGAGCAGATTACGGTGAAGGCGCACGACGGGACAACTTTGTTTGCCACGCTGCTGCTGCCGGAGGGCAGGAATCCGGCAAGCGTGCCGCTGATAGTGAATCCCTATGGCGGGCCGGGCGCGGCAACGGTGGCCAACCGCTGGGGCGACAGCCTGCTCTTTGACGAGCTGCTGGCCGAGCACGGCTTTGCAGTGCTTCATGCGGATAATCGCGGAATGGGCGGACGGGGACGCGCCTTTACCCAGGCCGCTTATCATAACTTCGGCCCGGTGCAGTTAGAGGATCAACTGACCGTGGTGGATGCGGCGCTGGCGCAGTATCCGCAACTGGATCCCAAGCGGCTGGGCTGGTGGGGCTGGAGCTGGGGCGGAACCTTTACGCTGTACGCGATGACGCACTCCGATCGCTTCCGCGCGGGGGTTGCGGTGGCGCCGGTAACCGACTGGCGCAACTACGACTCGGTTTACACCGAGCGCTACATGAGCGAACCGGCGGAGTTTGCCGCGGGTTACAAGGAGTACTCCGTGGTCAACTCCGCGGCGAATTTGAAGGGGCGGTTGCTACTGGCGCATGGGACGGGCGACGATAATGTCCACATGGAGAACTCGGTGCAGTTTGTGCAGAAGCTGATTGAGGCGGGCATTCCCTACGATTTGCAGATCTATCCGCGCAAGACGCACTCGATTGCCGGGCCGGATGTGCGGCAGCACTTGTACAACCGCATTCTGGCGCAGTTTGAGGAGTATCTGAAGCCGCCGGTTGCGGCGGGAGGCAGGCAGTGAGCGAGGCTATGAAGCATCCAGCGGAGCGCGCGGATACGCATGAGCTGATTCGCGGGCGGGTGACGCTGGGAGAATTCGAGATCACCGTTCTCACCGACGGTTACTTCCTGCTGGACGGCGGGGGGATGTTCGGCGTGGTGCCCAGGCCTCTGTGGATGAAGCGAGTCACGCCCGACGCGGAAAACCGCATTCTGATGGGGTCCAATACGCTGGTGGTTCGCGACGGCAAGCAAACCGTGGTGATCGAGACCGGGCTGGGTAACAAGCTGGACGCCAGGATGCGGGCGATCTACGGCGCGCAGCAGATGCTGGCATCGGCCTTTGCGGCGGCGGGCATCGGCATGGAAGAGGTGGACGTGGTGATCAACTCCCACCTGCACTTTGACCACTGCGGCTGGAACACCACGCTGAGTGAGGATGGGTCGCTTGCGCCAGCGTTTCCCAACGCGCGCTACTACGCGCCGCGCGGCGAGGTGGAGCATGGGCGGCTGCAACTGGAACGCGACCGGTCAGTTTATCTGGCGGCCAACTATGAACCGCTGATTGCCAGCGGCCAGATGACGCTGCTCGATGGAACGGAGACGATTGCGCCGGGCATTTCGGTGGAGCTTTATCCGGGGCACACGGCGCATATGATGGGCATTCATTTCGACTCCGGCGGAAAGCGGGGCTGCTTTGTCTCCGATCTGATTCCCACCACCGCTCACCTTGATTTGAGTTGGGGAATGGCATTCGACCTTGACCCGCTGATGGTGATTGAGCAGCGCAAGCGGTTTTATGCGCGCGCCATTCCAGAGGATTGGCTGATC
>JBAVYF010000067.1:0-20512 GCA_049698655.1 Occallatibacter sp.
GGTTTTGGCTTGTGGATGCGAATCGGGAAGGTTGCGGGCCGTGCAAAAAAACAAAACGGCCCGAATCCTCTTCGGACCCGGGCCGCCTGGCGTCAAGATCGGTTGCGTCTAGCGCATTCGCCTCTCAAGAGCCGCACGGACAGGTCCGCAAGCCATGTGCATACACATGTCCATGACCGCAATCCGGCGATTCCTTGAGTTCAGCATTATTTGCAGTATCAACGGAAGCCAGGGGAATTGTCAAATAGAATCGCCAACTTGCCAACCTGCCATCCCCGCGCAGCGGGGCCAACTTGCTGCTTTTATCCCCAAATCAAGCGGCACAAATCGATGTCGAGCAGCTAGTCCCTATTCCCTGTTCTTTACTCTTCCGCCTTCCACACATAGGCTCCGGGCTGGGGCAGGCCAATGTGGGCCAACACACGGCAGACAAACTGCCGCGCCATCTCGGTCGAGTCGATGGGCCGGTTATAAAACGAAGGGATGCAAGGAAAGATCACAGCCCCAGCCTCAGCGGCCAGCGTCATATTGCGCAGATGAATGCGATTGAAGGGCGTCTCCCGCACACAGAGAATCAGCGGCCGACGCTCCTTGAGCGTGACGTCGGCGGCGCGCGCAATCAGTGAGTTGGCCAGGCCGTGGGCGATAGCCGCCAGCGTGCCCATCGAACAGGGCAGGACGATCATGCCGTTGGAGGGGTAACTGCCACTGGCGATCGCCGCGCCAATGTCGGCGTCAGAGTGCTGCACGGTCTTCGCAGGCGCTGCACCTAGCAGCTTTTCCAGCAGATCGTTGCGCCCGCTCAGGCCCAATTCCTCAGCCAGCACCCGCAGCGAGTTCTCCGAGGCCACAAAGTGGACCCGCGCGACGCGCTCATCCGCCTCCAGCGCGCGCAGCATCTCCCGGCCAAAGACCGCGCCGGATGCGCCGGTGATTGCGACGGTAAGATTCATGGCTAGGGGGTGGTCTCCTTTTGGTACTTATGCACAGGTATGTATCGTTGGCCGTTGTAATAAAAGATGTTCGTGTATGTTGTACCCCCGGCAAACCCGATACTACGAATATTCCGATAGCCGTTCGTTCTGCTTTCTAATAGATACACTCCATAGGCATTTTCAAAGAGAAGAACCTGAGCCTGATCGCCCTTATCGCGGACAATCCAGAACCAATTGCAGTCAGCTCCACTCATCGGATCTTTGCCGAGCACAACTTCATCTGTTTCATTGGCGTTTGTGAGGTGAACTCTCACGACGAGGAATAATTTGCGAAGTTCCTCGCGATCGAGTTCTTGTAACTGACCCCTGTTCTCTTTTGCCTCGGGTGTCTTCAAAAGTGCATTGAGCACAGCATCCGATGGAGGGTCTGCAGCGTTAAATCCCCTATTCGAATCGTCGGGATAAAAGATAGAAGGCTCCGTCGCTGGCTTTGTGCCAGTCGATTGCGCCGCTGCGATTCCAGTGGCACAGAGGGCGCAAATCATCACACAAGCAATTCTCAACATCTTGTTCACCGGTCCTCCGCTGCAAAACTCTTACTGTACTTCGTTGCTGATTTCCTTCCACTCCTCCATCAATTTGGAGTATTCGTCTGAGTGTCCGATGGCCACAAAACGCTTCATCTCATTGAGTGCTTGGTTGCGTTCACTTGCGCCCCAGAGTACACGAAAAAACAAGAGGGAAACTCTTTCTGACTTTGGAGACAGTTGAACGGCCACGCGGCCATGCTCGATTGCCTCGCGATTCCGGCCGCAGCGCGACAAAATCCACGCGAGATAGCCATGTGCAATCGCAACCTTGGGAAACTCCTCGACCAACGCCGTCAGGATTTGCTCCGCAAACGCTGTGTCGTTGGTTGCTTCAAGCTCAACTGCTTGACTGATTACTTCCATCACCCGCGGGTGCACATCGTCTGTCATCTCGGCCATACGCGCTACTCGCCCAAAACCCTCTTGAAGATCGTGTCCACATTGCCCAACTGCCGCGTGTAGTCGAAAGTCTGAGCCAGCTTTTCCGAACTCAGCAGCGCGGTAATCGCCGCATCCTTTGCTACTTCGTCGCGGAAGACCAAATCCTCTTTCCACGACCGCATGGCGTGAGTCTGCACCAGCCGGTAAGCCTCCTCGCGCAGCATTCCGGCCTCTGCCAAATCGAGCAAAAGTTGCCCGCTGAAAATCAGCCCGCCGGTGCTTTCCAGGTTCTTCTTCATCCGTTCGGGATAGACGAGCAAGCGGTCGATCAGGTCAGTAGTCTTGGCCAGCAGATAGTCCACCAGGATAGTCGAATCAGGAAAGATCACGCGCTCTACCGAAGAATGAGAAATGTCCCGTTCGTGCCACAGCGCGATGTCCTCGAAGGCGGCCTGCGCATTGCCGCGCAGTACGCGCGCCAGTCCGCTGATCTGCTCCGAGGTGATCGGGTTCCTCTTGTGCGGCATCGCCGAGGAGCCCTTCTGCTTCTCGCTGAAAAACTCCTGCGCCTCGCGCACCTCGGTCCGTTGCAGGTGCCTGACCTCGACGGCGATCTTGTCTAGAGAGCTCGCGATAATCGCCAGCGTTGAAATATACGCCGCATGGCGGTCGCGCTGGATGACCTGCGTGGCCACCGGCGCTGGTTTGAGGCCCAGCCGCGCGCAGATCTTCTCTTCGTGCTCCGGCTTTAAATGTCCAAATGTCCCCACAGCGCCGCTGAGCTTGCCGACTCTCATATCCTCAGCCGCCGCATCGAAGCGGGCCAGGTTGCGCCCCGTCTCGGCGTACCAGTTGAGCAGCTTGAGGCCGAAGGTCGTCGGCTCGGCATGAATCCCGTGGGTGCGGCCGATAGTCGGCGTGTGCTTGAATTCGACGGCCCGCCGCTTGAGCACGGACTTTAGCTCCACCAGGCCAAAGCGGATCAGTACCGACGCCTCTTTCACTTGCAGCGCCTGCGCCGTGTCCACCACGTCGTTCGAGGTCAACCCATAGTGCAGCCAGCGGGACTCGTCAGCTAGATTCTGCTCGTTCAGGCTCTCGGCCACCGCTGTGGTGAAGGCGATGACATCGTGCTTCACCTCCGCCTCGATCTCTTGAATGCGCGCGACAGAAAAGCCGGCCTTCGTGGCAATGGCCTCAGCAGCGGCAGCGGGAATCACGCCGTCCTCGGCCAGCACGGTGCTCGCCGCCGACTCCACTTCAAGCCAGCAGCGGTACTTGTTCTCTTCGGTCCAGATGCGACCCATCGCCGGGCGTGTATAGCGGTCGATCATGGGGGACTCCTTGCCAGAGCCACATGCCGCGGCCCTGCTCCAACTCTTTATTGTACGAGGGAAACGTCTTCAACCGCGATAGTACTACGTGCCTTTGGCTACAGAAATTCCGTGCCCCATCCTTTTCGCGTTTTTTGCGGAAAGGGTGGGATACTACGAACCCCGGCCGGCTCACTCGCGAGGAATCCCCAGCTTCTCGTGCAGCTCATCGAGCAGCAGCCCGCGCCCCGGCTTGTAAGGCTGGAACCACTCGCCGTCGATCACCAGTTGCGGAATAGCCCGCTTGCCCACGCGGCGTACCAGCTCGGCCGAAGCTGTCGGATCGCGGTCTATATCGATCTCGGTGTACTCGATGCCGTGCGAGTCGAGAAACTTCCTGGCAGCCCAGCAATCCCCGCACCAGGAAGTGGCATACATCTGCACGTTCATGCGATCATTTTACTCGGGTTTCCGCTGCTACTATCAGGAAGAATGACCGCCGATGAGATCAAGACGCTGCTGAGGTTGGAACCGCACCCGGTCGAGGGCGGTTTCTACCGCCGAACCTACGCCTCTAATAGCACGGTGGAACTTCCGCGCGGCCCGCGCCCCACCGGCACCGCGATTTACTACCTGCTGGAGCCGGGAACCTTTTCGGAGATGCACGTTCTTGCCTCCGACGAAATTTTCCACTTCTATCTTGGCGACCCGGTGGAAATGCTACAACTTTTTCCCGATGGAAGCTCCGCTGTTTTCATTCTTGGACCGGATTTGGCGAATGGGCAGCACGTCCAACTTGTCGTCCCCGCCGGGGTATGGCAAGGCACGCGGCTGGCAGGCGACGGGAAAGTCGCTCTGCTGGGCTGCACGGTGACGCCGGGCTTCGATTTCGCCGATTACCGCAGCGCGCGTTATGAGGAGTTAGCAGACAAGTGGCCCGCCGAAGCGGAGCGGATCAGAAGATTGACCCGGAACTAAGGCAACCGCCGCTCTCGAAAGAAACTTCGCAGCAGCTCCGCCGCCTCATCTGCAAGAATTCCCTGCTCCACCTGCATCTGGTGATTGAGTTGCGGATGGTTGAGCACGGAGAGCACCGAGCCGGCCGCGCCCGCCTTGGGGTCTGCGGCGGCAAAAACCAGCCGGTCCAGCCGCGCATGGATCATCGCTCCGGCGCACATCGCGCACGGCTCCAGCGTTACATAAAGCGTGCAACCCGGCAGCCGGTAGTTGGCCAGCGCCGCAGCCGCCGCGCGCAGGGCCACAATCTCTGCGTGGGCCGTGGGGTCCAGGTCGCGCAGTACGCGATTCTGCCCCCGAGCGACGATTGCTCCCTCGCGCACCACAACCGCGCCAATCGGCACCTCGCCGGCATCCGCTCCCATGCAGGCTTCAGCGAGCGCGGCTTGCATAGCTTCCTGGTCGTCAATCATGGTTTCAATGTTAGCGCCGCCGGGGTCCCCGCAGACAGGTCTTCGTCTGCGGGGTGGGCAGCCGGGGTCCCCGCGGACGGGTTCTTGTCCGTGGGGTGTTCAGCAGGCTGCTGCTGGGTCATGCAGTGCAGCGTGCCCAGGCCCCAGACGAGGTCGACCGAGTGAATGCCGATCACCTCGCGGCCCGAAAATACCTCGGCCAGCGTGTTCAGCGCGACGCGGTCGTTGGGGTCGTGGAAGGTGGGAACTAGCACAAGGTTATTGGCGATATAGAAATTGGCGTAACTGGCCGGCAGCCGTTGGCCGCGGAAGACGACCGGGCGCGGCATGGGCAACTCGACTAACTCAAACTGCTTGCCGTCGAGGGTGCGCGCGGCCCTGAGCCGAGTGAGGTTTTCAGCCAGCGGCGCGTGGTTGAGGTCGCGCGTATCCGGCTCGACGGCAGCAACAATGATCGCCGGCGCAACGAAGCGCGCTATGTCGTCGATGTGGCCGTGGGTGTCGTCGCCGGCGATGCCGCGATCAAGCCAGATGGTCTGATCGATGCCGAGGTAGTCGTGAAACGCCTGCTCCAGTTGCGCACGGCTCACGCCGGGATTGCGCTGCTGAACCTTGCTGAGCTGGCACTCCTCGGTGGTGAGCAGAATGCCCGCGCCATTGCAGTCGATGGAGCCGCCTTCGAGGACGAGGCGGTGTGCGCGACCGTCTTCTAACTCGGCCGTTGGTTGCCATTCCGGCAAGCCGAGCAGTGCTGCCACGCGGCCCGGCACCTGGTCGTCGAGAGGCCAGTCGGAGTACTTGGCCCAGGCATTGAAGCGCCAGTTGGTGATGGCAACTCGGCCATCCCTGCTCCTGACAAATATCGGTCCCGAGTCGCGCGTCCAGCCCCGATTGATGGGCCACCGGTGGAAGCTCACCCGGTCGAGATTCGCGCCGGCGCGCTCCAGAATTCCACGCGCTCGCAGTTCAGCCTTCGCGTCCTCGACCAGAAGATGCACCTGTTCCCGCGCAGCCAGCAACCGCACAATCTCCGCGTAGAGCCATGGGATGGCCTGAAACTTGCCCGGCCAATCTTCGGGGTTGTGCGGCCAAGCCAGCCAGGTAGCCTCGTGCGGCTCCCACTCGGCGGGCATGCGATAGCCCAGTTCACGTGGCGTTTTTTCAGGCATAGGAGCAGGCATTTCTATTCGAAATCTCCGTCCGCCAGCCATGCGGTCGCCGGATCGAGAAATCGCTTGGTGATGGGCGCGTAGGCGTCAATGCGGCGGTCGCGCAGAAAGGGCCAGTTGCGGCGAGTCTCTTCGATCAGCCCCATGTCGATCTCGCCAATCAGAATCTCCTCGGCGTCGTGCGAGGCCTTGGCGATTACGCGGCCAAAGGGATCGGCCAGAAAGCTGCCGCCCCAGAACTCGATTCCCGGCCCTGCGGCGCGATTGCCAGAAACATCGCCGTGCTCAAAGCCCACGCGGTTCACCCCGGCCACATAGACGCCATTCGCAATCGCGTGCGCCCGCTGGATGGTCTGCCAAGCATCGTACTGCGCAGCGCCAAACTCAGCCTTCTCCGCCGGATGCCAGCCGATTGCTGTGGGATAGAAGAGTGCCTCGGCGCCTTTGAGGGCGGTAAGCCGAGCGGCTTCCGGGTACCACTGATCCCAGCAAACCAGCGTTCCCACGCGTCCAACAGAGGTGTTCACGGCCTGAAAACCCAGATCGCCCGGCGCAAAGTAATACTTCTCGTGATAGAGAGGGTCGTCAGGAATATGCATCTTGCGATAGACGCCGGCGATGGCCCCGTCGGCGTTCAAGGTGACGGCCGTGTTGTGATAAAGTCCCGGAGTTCGGCGCTCAAAGAGCGAGGCGATGACGACGATCCGCGTCTCGCGGGCAACCTCGGAGAGGCGCGCCGTGGATGGGCCCGGAATCGGCTCGGCCAGGTCGAAGAGGCGCAGATCCTCACGCTGGCAAAAGTACTGCGTGCGGAAGAGCTCCGGCAGGCAGACAATGTTGGCGCCTAGTCGCGCCGCTTCGCGGATATGCTCGACCGCCGAGGCGAAGTTGGCCTCGGGGTCAGCGCTCATGCGCATCTGCACGAGCCCCACATTGTATTTGCGTGCGTTTGCCATGGATCGCTAAACATTCCTCCGCAACGATGCGACAAGGCCAACCCTGCTCCAGCAGGATTGGCCTCAATGGTCCGCTGGACGCAATGCCTACTCTTCCAGAATCAGCACGGCGGCGGCAATCGTTGTGGTCCACTTCCCGCGCTTGTCGCCCACGGCCGACTGCGTCACGTTGCTGGTGCGAACAATCTTGTTGGAGATGCGGTAAATCTCCTTCTTCTCATCCCAGCTCTTGTCCGGATCGAAGTCCACGTCCAGCGTGGTGGCTAGCATCTCCGCCGCCAGCTCCTCGGCGTACTCGCCGGCCTGCTCCTCGGTCTCGCCGAAGCTGTGGTGCTCGCTCAGATAGCCGTAGGTGTTGCGGTCGGAAGGAATGGCCACGCCGATGCTTGAAACCACCAGCCGGTGCGGCTCTCGCGTCGAATTCTCCGCAATCACCGCAAAAACCACCTCGCCGTGGTTCAGGTAGGTTAGGCCTTCCTTGCGCGTAATCAGCTTGCATTGCGGCGGAAAGATGGAGGAGACTCGCACCAGATTCTGCGAGGCGATCCCCGCATCCCGGAGGGCCAGCTCAAAGGAGGTCAACCGCTCCTTGTGTTTGCCTACGCCCTTGGTAAAAAACAGCTTCTTCGGGACCATGCTTTTTCCCAATTTCTATGTGTCCTCCCTGTGGATGAAGATCGGATTTTTTGTTTGTACCCGCATGAGTTTAACGCATCCAGGCGGATGAAAACAGATTTTCCCACGATTTCATCAGATGACTCGACAGCTCATCCCCGTTCGCCGCCGGAGACCGGCCCGGCCGGGGCCATTTCGAGCCGTCGCAATTCGAGGGGAAATTTTCAGGATTCCAGCAGCGGATTGACCCATCGCAGCCCAGGAAACCGGGCAAAACCGCGGTCCGTAGTGTGCAACACGCCGCCGTATTCAATAGTCAGCGCCGCCAGTTGCGCATCCGTAACGTCCGGTCCTCGTACCTGTCCTTCAACGAGCATCCTCTGAAAGTGGGACCAATGACGCTCTCCGGGAGCCAATAGACGCACATTTTTCAACTCCATCCACTGCTGCACAATGCCGATTGCCTTGTTCGTTGGAAAGCGATCTCCAGTCAGCCGGGAGTTGGTGGTAATTCGGATAAAAGCCGAGACGGTCTGCCACGGCAGACCAACCAATTCGGTCGAGGAAACAACGTTCCCCAGCCAAATCCGCGCGGCACGGTGATGAACTGCTTCGGAGTCATAGGCGTAAATCAGTAGATTTGCATCCGGGACAATCAACGGTGGTACGGTCCTTCCAGCTCCTCCAGAAGCTCGGAGATTTTGTCGCAGTTTCCGATTCCCAGCGGAAAGGGCGTCACCTCAAAGGGCTTCGTGGCAGCTTTCTCCCGCGTGTTCATCAGGCCCCGCCTGAGCAGACCGTTCACCGTGCTCTTGAAGGATTCGCCCGAGCGTCGCCGCTCCTGCTCCACAAGCACGGCAATATCGTCGTCGATGGTAAGAGTGGTTCGCACATCATGATGCTAGGCGATTAGGCATCATGATGTCAAGCTATTGATCTCGAGTCTGAGTAGCGGACGAGCTATGGCCCGTGAAAATGGGAAGGAACACGAAATTTTTGGGGAAATTCAGGTACCAATCCTCCTTATTTAAGTTATTGATTCCGCTAGCTCAAGAAAAGTGTTCCTTTGGAGAGTGAATCTTGCGAAGCGCAAGTCCTTTTATTTCAGGGGCTGGGGAAGCGTCTCAAATGCTACCCTTTGCGCGCCAATGAACGGCAGCTTCCCTCGCCAAGCAGCGGTCATTCCGCGACACGACCGTCCAATACCAGACGCACGGGCTCTACAATTTAGCCGCCATATCCTCTCACGCCAATTTCTTGCGCCGTGCCAGTTCTGCGTCAGACGGATTATCGGGTTGAAGTTACCTCTTTGGGAGAGGGCCGACCGGGCGGTATGTGTTTAAGAGAACGCCCTTGGATGTGCAGCGCGACTCCATCAGAGTAAGTCCACACGGCGGCAGGCCATCTTCGAACAGCCGCTTGCCCTTGCCGAGGACCAGCGGGTAGACCCAGACGCGAAACTCGTCGACTAGGTCCGCGGCGATCAGCGTCTGAAGCAGTTCGCTGCTGCCCCATATGTGAAGTTCCGGCCCGTCCGATGCCTTCAGCCGCCGAACCTCCTCAACCGCGTCACCGCTCATGCCATGCGTGTTCACCCAGTCGAACCTGCCGAGGCTCTTCGTCACAACGTATTTCGTTGCCTTGTTGAATGCGTTCGCGATGGGATTATCGCCGGCATAAGGCCAGTACGCTGCGAAAATCTCGTAGGTGCGGCGTCCCAGGAGCATATCGAACTCACCAGCCATAATCTCGCCCAAAGCCTTGGCCCCCACCTCATCCCGGAAGGGCATGTTCCAGCCCCCTAGCGTGAAGCCTCCTGTCGTATCTTCCTCCGGGCCGCCGGGCGACTGCATGATACCGTCCAGCGTCACATGGGTAATGGCGATGATCTTTCTCATGGTGATTTCTCCTTTGCTGGATGGCAGGGTTTCATTCCGGTGCGAACTGCGTCGCTGCCGTCGCCGAAGTTTTTTTAAAGGTCCGTGTGCCTACAAGCCATTCGTGCAACGCCTCATGTCCAGGCATCCCGCCTCGGGGGTCACTATTCCCCGGAAGCTGATTACAGCATAACTTAACCTTTCTGAGAAACGCTCGACTCTGAGAAACGCTCGACCTAATGCCGAGTATTTTTTTCTCACAAAGGACCCGTTGTGTGACGAAGGGGATGGGCAGGTGGTCCACGTCCCCACGTGAGAATCAGGGTGCATCAGGTCCGGATTTTCGGACCTCGGAGACCGTCGCGGCTCTCGATCCTACGCTCCGGCTCCCGCGCTCTCCCCCGCCATTGCCACGCACGATTTCCAGGTGGTAGCCTCTTGACTGGCAGTATGTGAGGAGGATCACAACAAAACCGATGCAAGCCACCTACAACGGGCTGGAATTGCCGAAGAACGGCCAGCCAATCGAGTACAAAAACGGGCAGTTTGAGGTGCCCGACCATCCAATTCTTCCATTTATCGAGGGCGACGGCACGGGGCGCGACATCTGGAAGGCCTCGCAACGGGTCTTCGACGCCGCGGTCGAGAAGGCTTACGGGGGCAAGCGCGCCATCCGCTGGTTCGAGATCTTTGCCGGCGAAAAGGCTTTTCGGCGCTTCGGCAGTTGGCTGCCCGACGACTCGGTAGCCGCCGCGCGCGACCTGAGAGTCTCCATCAAGGGACCGCTGACCACGCCGGTCGGCGGAGGCATCCGCTCGCTCAACGTGGCCCTGCGCCAGACGCTCGACCTCTACGCCTGTGTGCGCCCGGTGAAGTATTACCAGGGCGTGCCCAGCCCGGTGAAGCACCCCGAGAAGCTGGACATCGTCATCTACCGCGAGAATACCGAAGACGTATACGCGGGCATCGAGTTCAAAGAAGGCTCGGCGGACGCCGCCCGGCTGATCGATTTTCTCAACAATGATCTGCTCAAAGGCGGCAAGAAGAAAGTGCGCGCCGACTCCGGCGTGGGCATCAAGCCAATTTCGATCTTCGGCAGCAAGCGCCTGGTGCGCTATGCCATCCACGCAGCCCTCGAAGCGGGCCGCAAGACCGTCACCCTGGTGCACAAGGGCAACATCCAGAAGTTCACCGAGGGCGCCTTCCGCGAGTGGGGTTACGAGGTCGCCCAGCAGGAGTTCCGCGCCGAGACCGTCACCGAGCGCGAGAGCTGGATTCTGGGCAACAAAGACGCCAACCCCGGCCTCACCGTCGAGCAGATTGCCGCGCTGATCGAGCCGGGCCTCGACATGGCTTCTCAGGCTTATCAGGACGCGGTTTGCGCCGAAGTGAAGGCGGTGCTCGACTCCCTTGGCCAGAGCCACGGCAACGGCGCGTGGAAATCGAAGCTGCTCATCAACGACCGCATCGCCGATTCCATCTTTCAGCAAATCATCCTGCGCCCGGAGGACTACAGCGTTCTTGCCACCACCAACCTCAACGGCGACTACATCTCCGACGCGGCCGCTGCGCAGGTTGGCGGCCTGGGCATCGCCCCCGGCGCCAACATCGGCGATGGCTATGCCGTCTTCGAGGCCACCCACGGAACCGCGCCCAAGTATGCCGATAAGGACGCCATCAATCCCGGCTCGGTGATCCTCTCAGGCGTGATGCTGCTGGAGTTCATCGGCTGGAAGGAAGCGGCCAGGCTCATTGAGCAGTCGCTGGAAAAGACGATTCTGCAGAAGTTCGTCACCTACGATTTTGAACGCCAGACCGCCGGCGCCACCAAAGTCGGCACCAGCGAGTTTGCCAACCGCATCATCGCCAACATGTAACGAAAACAAATATTTGGGGCTTTAATCCCCAAGGAGACAACAAATGCGAAAGAAAGTAAGTATCGTGGGCGCCGGCAATGTGGGCGCAACCACCGCGCACTGGATTGCAGCCAAGGAACTGGCCGATGTGGTGCTGGTGGACGTAGTGGAAGGCGTGCCGCAGGGCAAGGCGCTGGACCTGCTGGAAGCCATGCCCATTGCGAAGCACGACGTGCATGTGACCGGGTCGAACAGTTATGAAGCCACGGCCAACTCCGACATCGTGGTGATAACCGCGGGCATACCGCGCAAGCCGGGAATGAGCCGCGACGACCTGCTGAACACGAACTTCAAGATCATGTCCGAAGTGGTTGGCAAAGTGGTCGCCTACTCGCCCGAGTCGATTCTGATCATCGTCTCAAACCCGCTGGACGCCATGGCCCAGGCAGCTTATCGTCAGTCCGGTTTCAACCGCGAGCGGGTCATCGGCATGGCCGGCGTGCTGGACTCCGCGCGCTTCCGCTCCTTTATCGCCGAAGAGCTGAACGTCAGCGTCGAAAACGTGACGGCATTTGTGCTTGGCGGCCATGGCGATACCATGGTGCCTTTGCCCCGCTACACGACCGTGGCCGGCATTCCGATCACCGAACTACTCCCCAGCGAGCGCATTGACGCCATCGTCCAGCGCACACGCGACGGCGGCGCGGAGATCGTAAAGTACCTGAAGACCGGAAGCGCCTTCTACGCTCCCTCGGCGGCGGCCGTGGAGATGGCCGAGGCCATCCTCAAGGACAAGAAAAAAATTCTTCCTTGCGCGGCCTATCTGCAAGGCGAGTACGGCATCGACGGCTACTTCATCGGCGTTCCCTGCAAGCTGGGCGCAGCCGGCCTGGAGCAGATCGTCGAGATCAAGCTCACGCCGGAGGAAGACGCGGCCCTCAAAAAGAGCGCCGCGGCCGTCAAGGAACTCTGCGCCGTTATCGGCGTATAACCGTCGCCGCCACAGCAACTAAAACCGGGCGCCCAGGCCTCCCACCTCAGCAAGTAAAGACCGATTGCCGGGGACACCAGCTCAATTCTGAGGCCTGGGATTGCGCCCAACTCTGCTGCAAGGGCAAGAGGCAGCCCTATTGCTTCACAAACTCCACAGCTTTCGGTCCAATCTGCGCGGCGCACTGGCCGGGAGCCAGGTGACCGCAGCCGGGAAAGACCTCTAAATCAGACTGCGGCATAAGGCGGTGCATCGTCTCGGCCTGCCTGGGCGTGGTGATGATGTCCTCGGCACCCCGCACAATCAGCACCGGCATTCTGAGCCCCGGCAACATATTGTCCGTGGTGTCCTGGGCGGTGAGCATACTGGAGACCGCGCGATGAATCACCCACGCGTTCTTCTTTGAGACGCGCAGAATATCCCGCGATATGAAACTCGGTACCTCTGGAGGTTTGGGCATCAGCAGCGCGTCCAGTTGGTCGAGCTCCGCGGGCGTGGTGGGCGTGAACAGCCGCGTATCCCAGGCCGGTTTCTCTTCAATGCCGACGGCGTCGAAGAGCATCAGCCGATTGACCCGTTCCGGATGCTCACTGGCAACCAACTGCGCAATCCAGCCTCCCATAGACCAGCCTCCCAGGTCCACCTGTTTCAATCCCAGCGCATCGAGAAACCCGACCACCACATGGGCCTCATCGCGCACCGAGTAGGAAAAGTCCGCGGGCTGTTCGCTGCGTCCGTAACCGGGCAGATCGGGCAGATAGACGCGATAACCGGCCTTGGCAAAATAGGGCGCGAGCTCTCGCCAGTCCTCGGCACGGCTGCCCAGCCCATGCACCAGCACCACCACCGGCCCGCCGGCCGGCCCCTCTGCAAGGTAATGCACACGATAGCCCGCAACCTGAACCGAGCGGCTCTCCACGCCCGAAAGGCACTCCCGCAGATATATCGCTCCGTTGAAGTAGCTGACTGGACGAGCCCAGAAGCCAATCCCGGCAACCACCACCAACACTCCTGCAACCCACAACAGCCTCTTGATCGCTTTCATCGGCCCTCTTGCATCTCCTTTCGCAGCTTTTGCGCCTTCTGCCAGCCCGCCTCGATGACCCGCGAGGTGATGGGATCAAGCTGGAGCGCGCTGCCATTCCACTCTTCCCGCTCCACCCACCGCACTGCGTCGGCGTCGGAAGCAGCTAGCAAGGCGCCGCCCGTCACGCGGCAGAGGTAATCGGCAATCACATAATGGTAGCGTACGCGCTCGTTCTCGCGATGAATGCGGTCGAGCAACTCAATCAGTTCCACCGGTTCAACAATCAGCCCAGTCTCTTCCCTCACCTCGCGAATCACGCCATCTCTGAGCGATTCGCCCAACTCCAGCAAGCCGCCGGGCAGCGTCCAATGGCCCTTCATAGGTTCAGTCCCGCGCTGCACCAGCAGCACCCGGCCTGCCTCTACGATTACCGCGCCCACACCTATCAGTGGCGTCGATGGGAACTCTCGCTGCATGATCCTCCAAATCTCGAATCCCCTCCTACGATAACGCACCTTTTCACCCGGCGTATCATCAAAGACAAACGGGAGAAGATAATGGCGAAATTCACGCTGCAAATCGATGGAATGCATTGCGGCTCCTGTGTCAGGCGCGTCAATGAGGCCCTGACCGCGGTCGAAGGGGCGGTGGTCAACGAGGTGCGCGTGGGTACGGCGCAGCTCACTTCTACCCTGAACCCTGCTCCCGTTGATCTTGCCGTTGCGGCCCTGTCCAAAGCCGGCTTCACGGCGCACCTGGAAGCATGACTCAACTGATGCCCCCGCCTGCAACAGAATTACTCACGCTGC
This sequence comes from Occallatibacter sp., assembly GCA_049698655.1. GTDB lineage: Bacteria > Acidobacteriota > Terriglobia > Terriglobales > Acidobacteriaceae > Telmatobacter. The sequence continues at coordinate 13,950 of JBAVYF010000067.1, forward strand.
CCATCCTCGGCATGACCTGCTCCTCCTGCCAGCATCATGTGGAAGAGGCGCTGCGCTCAACGGCTGGAGTGGAGTCGGCGCGTGTCGATCTGATGGCTCATCGCGCCAGCGTGGTCTTTGATCCGGCAATCGCCAAGCCCGCGCAACTGGTCGAAGCAATTCGCGCTGCCGGTTACGATGCTGTGCTTCCCCGCTCCGATGCCTCTTCAGAACCCTCCTCTAACGCGCTTCCCTCTGGAGCAGAACGCAAAGCCGTTGCCACGCTCATCGCCGGCGCGGCTGCCATGCTCTTGGCTATGCCGCTGGGAACGCACATGGGCGCGTTGGACCACGCGCTGATGGGCATCTTTCCCTGGCTCTTTGCGCTGCCTCCAGAGTTTTTGCGCTGGTTTCTGTTGTTGCTCACAGCGGCGATCATGGCCTGGGCGGGACGTGGGATTTACGTGAGCGCCGCGCGCGGACTGCGTCACGGAACCACCAACATGAACACACTGGTCAGCCTGGGAACAGGCGTGGCTTTCCTCTATTCCGCGTATGCCACTGTCTGGCCCGCGACCGGAGAGCAGGTTTACTTTGACGCGGTTTTGCTGATTCTCGGCTTTCTGCTTCTGGGCAAAGCTCTGGAAACTCGCGCCAAACGCCGCGCCCTGGCCGCGCTCGATTCGCTCTCACGCCTCAAACCAGCCACAGCGCGGCGGATTCGCGATGGCGTTCCGACCATCGTCCCGCTGGAAGAGATTCAGGCTGGCGACAGTGTTCTTATCCTGCCTGGGGAAAGGTTCCCCGTGGATGCAACGATCATTGAAGGCCGCACCACCGTGGACGAATCGATGCTGACCGGCGAGTCTACGCCACTCGACCGCACGGTGGGCGGGCGCGTGTTGGCCGGGTCGCTCAACTACGAGGGCGCGGTGACCTGCCGTGCCGAGTCGCTGGGCGAAGCCACGCTGCTGGCGCAGATCACCCGCATGGTCGAACAGGCACAGAGCTCGCGCGCCCCCATGGAGCGGCTGGCCGACCGCGCCAGTTCCATCTTCGTTCCCATCGTGCTGGCACTGGCTGCGCTTACCTTCGTGGTCTGGCTTATCGCCACTCACTCGCTTCAGATGGCCCTGGCTAACACCGTCTCCGTGCTGGTCGTCGCTTGCCCTTGCGCCATGGGATTGGCTGTACCCGCCGCGCTCACCGTGGCTGTGGGACGCGGCGCTCAACTTGGCGTCCTCTTCAAGGGCGGCGAGGCGCTTGAACGGCTTGCCCGTTTGGGCCCGTCGGACGCGATTGTGCTGGACAAAACCGGAACGCTGACGGTGGGGCGACCGGTGCTGACTGCTGTTCATCTGCTGGGGGATAATACCGAAGACGACTTGCTGCGCCTGGCCGCTGCCGCCGAGGAGCGATCGAACCATCCGCTGGCCCACGCCGTGATGGAGGCCGCGCGGTTTCGCGGACTCGTCTGGCAACCGGCGGAAGACGTGCAGGTTTTGCCCGGACGCGGCCTTGCCGCCAGGGTCGAAGGCCACGACTGCCTGCTCGGCAATGAAGCCCTCTTCAAGGAATTTTTCATCGCGTTGCCCACAGGTGTAATTCCGCCGGAGCCGGGCGTGACGCGGCTGTGGATGGCTCTGGATAGCGTGCCCGCAGGTTATTTCGACGCCCGCGACACACTGCGTCCGGATGCAGCTGAGGCCGTCGCCGCGTTGCGCCGCGCCGGTTTGCGTGTGTTGATGCTCACCGGAGACTCAGCCGCCGCCGCCGCGCCCATCGCACAGCAGGCGGGCATCACAGAGATTGAGGCCGGTCTCGATCCAGCCGGCAAACTGGCCCGCATTCGCGCCTTGCAACAAAGCGGCCTGCGCGTGGCCATGGTGGGCGACGGCATCAACGATGCAGCCGCCCTGGCCCAGGCCGACGCGGGCATCGCCATGGGCACGGGAGCCGATCTGGCCCAGGAGGCCGGCGATGTACTGCTCCTGCGCACACAGCCTTCGGCCATTCCAGCGGCGCTCGACCTGGCCCGCTCCACCCTGCGCGTGATGCGCCAGAACCTCTTCTGGGCCGCGGCCTACAATCTGCTCGGCATTCCACTGGCCGCGGGTGCGCTTTACCCCGGCTTTCATCTTCTGCTCAGCCCCTGGCTGGCCGCCGCCGCCATGGCCCTCAGCTCCGTCAGCGTGCTGGCCAACAGCCTTCGTCTGCGAAGCTGGCAACCTTCAGGCGCGAAGCGCCCCGGCGCGATAAACTAAACACCAGAGCCCGTTTGTGCGCATCCTGAACCGTTACATTACCGGCGAAATCCTCTCCCACGCGCTTATCGGAGGCGTGATCTTCACCTTCATTCTCTTCATGAAGGAACTGCCCCACATTCTGGAGATGGTGGTTCACAACAGCTCCACCTTCATCAGCGTTGTGAAAGTTGTTCTCTTCATGCTGCCCAATTTTTTCTCCGTCACCAGTCCCATGGCGGTGCTGGTCGGCGTGCTGCTGGGCCTGAGCCGCCTGGCCGCGGACAGTGAAATCATAGCCATGCGCGCCTCCGGTCTGGGCATCGGCTACTTTATGCGCGTGGCCTCCATCGTGGCCATTGCCGGCACCTTGCTTGGGCTGGTCAACTCCCTGTATGTGGCGCCGCGCGCCAATCAGGCCATTCTGGCGATGGACAAGGCCCTTGCCATGCAGGCCTCCTACGAAATCGAGCCGCGCGTCTTCGATGAGGATTTTCACAATTTCGTCCTCTACGTGCAGGATGTGCGCTCCGGAACCGGTGCGGCCAACTGGCGGCAAGTCTTCATGGCCGACACCACGGACCCCACCACGCCGCTGATCACCACAGCCGCCGCCGCCACTGTGGCGAACGATTCCAGCCAGGAACTGCTCATGCGGCTGCGCGACGGATCGCGTCACGAGACGGTGGCCGGCCAGCCGCAACAGTACAACATCTCCACCTTTGACTTTACCGATATGCCCCTGGCCGCCAGCCAGCAGAGCGAAGGGCATCTGGGACGCATGGACACTGCGATCTATGCCCTTCCCATGAACGAACTGCAGGCGCGCGCCCGTGGTCCGGACGGTAAGCGGTTCCAGATCGAGATACACAAACGCTTCGCCTATCCGGCGGCCTGCCTGGTGCTGATGTTGGTGGGTGTTCCCCTCGGCGTGACTTCGCGGCGCGGCGGCAAGAGTTCCGCCTGGGTGGCCACCCTTGCGCTGGTCGTCGTCTATTACTCGCTCTCCCTGATCGGCATCGCCCTGGGCAGGCAAGACTGGATCTCCGCGTTTCTCGCGGTATGGATGGCCAACCTGCTGTTCGCCGCCGGAGGCCTCTTCCTGCTCTGGCAGATGGCCTCCGGAGGCCGCGTTCTGAATGTGCTCACCACCTGGACCTCACGCTTCCAAACACTCAAATTTGACGTTCCGCCCAATCCCATCGGCGCCCCGCTGAGCGGCCTGTTGAGCAGGTTTCAATCGCGCCCCCAGCGCGCCAATGCCCGCAATGTCTTCCCGCGCATCCTCGACAAGTACGTGGTGCGCGAGTTCTTTAACATCTTCTTCCTGGTGCTGGCCGGCTTTGTCGTGCTCATTCTGATCTTCACCGTCTTCGATCTGCTGAAGGACATCCTGAGCCACAATATTGCCTGGTCCACGGTGGCCGCCTACCTTATCAACCTCACCCCCAGCATGATCTACCTGATCACGCCGCTGGCTGTGCTGATCGCCGTGCTGGTCACCTTCGGCGTGCTCAACCGCAACTCGGAGATTATCGCCATGAAGGCCTGCGGCATCAGTCTTTACCGGCTGGTGATTCCCGTCGTCTCCATCGCCGTCATCCTCTCCGTCAGCCTCTTCCTCTTTGACCAGTACTATCTGCCCCACGCCAATCGCAAGCAGGAGGCTTTGCGCAACATCATCAAGGGCAAGCCGGCGCAAACCGTCCTGCGCCCCGAGCAGAACTGGATCTTCGGCCAGCCGCATCCCGGCGAACCCGACCGCATCTTCTACTACCAGTTTTTCGATCGCGATCGCAACGAGTTCGCCAATCTCTCGCTCTTCGAGTTCGATCCCTTCACCTTCGCGCTCTCTCGGCGCATCTTTGCCGCCCGCGCCGTCTGGGATGCTGATACCGGCACGTGGCGCTTTATGAACGGATGGCAACGCGACATCGCGGGAGCTAACGTCCTGGAGTATCGCCAGTTCAAGCAGTCCTCATTCGCGGAGATTCACGAAGACCCCGACTACTTCAAGAAGGAAGACAAGCAAGCGCAGGAGATGAACTTCGGCCAGCTCGACCACTATATCGGCGACCTCCGCCAGAGCGGATTTGACACTATGCGCCTTCGCGTCGAGCTCTGGCACAAGCTCGCCTATCCGCTGGTCGCCGTCATCATGGCGGTGCTGGCCATTCCCTTCGCGCTCTCCATGGGCCGCCGCGGCTCGCTCACCGGCATCGCCGTGGCCATCGCCGTGGCGCTTGCCTACTGGGTCGTCGATGGCCTCTTCGGCGCCATGGGCAACGTGAACTACCTGCCCGCCCCCCTAGCCGCCTGGTCCTCGGATCTACTGTTCGGACTCGTCGGCGGCTATCTGCTGCTGAGAACGCCAACCTAGGTCTCTGACCGCTTGAAGTTGTACCAGCTTCGTGCCCCATCCATTCCGCGTTTTCCAGCGGAATAGGTGGGAAACCACAAAGCCTAAAGGAACTAATTCACTCGGTCAGAGACCTAGTACTACAGATGGTTTCAGCCCCCTGATAGAAACCTATGCGAGCGAATAGCGAGCGACTGGCCGCACCGCATGTGCCTCCCCGTACAATAAGACCATGCTCCGCGATCTGTCCCCCCTCTACCCCTACATGCGCCGCTACCGCTGGGGATACCTGTGGGGCACCTTGTCGTGCATTTGCACCAACGCCATCGCGGTGCAGGCTCCTCAGGTTATAAAAATTGCCATCGACGCGATGAGGCGAGGAGCCACCCACCAGAGAATTGTCCTCTTCGCCGGCCTGCTGGTCGCCATCGCCCTGGTCAAAGGCATTTTTCTCTACTCCCAGCGCTGGATCCTCATCGGCATCTCGCGGGAGATCGAGTTCGACCTGCGCAACGACCTTTTCCGCAAGCTGGAGCTGCAGGATTCGGGCTTCTACCAGCGCTATCGCACCGGCGACATCATGGCGCGGATGACCAACGACCTCAATGCCGTGCGTAATTTGCTCGGCCCGGCGCTGATGTACAGCGCCAACACGGTCTTCTTCACCGTAGGCGCGCTATATTATGTGCTCCGTATCAGCCCCTGGCTCACCCTGGTGGCGTTCGCTCCCATGCCCTTGGCAAGCGTTCTGGTGCAGTACTTCGGGAGCAGGATTCATGACCGCTTCGAGCGCATCCAGGCCAGTTTCTCGGATATCTCCTCGCAGGCCCAGGAAAACTACTCCGGCGCCCGTCTGGTGCGCGCCTTCGCTCGCGAGGAATCCCAGATCGGCCTCTTTGAGCGGCTCAACCGGCAGTACATTGCCCGCTCCCTCAAACTGGTGCAACTTATGGGCATGTTGTGGCCCACGCTCGAATTTATCCTGGGCATCTCCATGATCATCACCCTGCTGGCCGGCGGACACCTGGTCATCGCCCACCGCATCACTGTGGGCCAGTTTGTGGCCTTCAACACCTACATGGTCCTGCTCACCTGGCCCATCATCGCCGTGGGCTGGGTGGTGAACCTCTTCCAGCGCGGCACCGCCTCGGTAAAGCGCATCGACGAGTTGCTGCGCGCCGTGCCGGCCATCGACGACAGCGCCGCCGATCCCACGATTGCATCCGATACGGTTCTCACCGGCGAAATCGAATTCCGTAATCTGGATTTCAGCTATAACGGAACTCAAGTCCTGCGCGGCATCTCGCTCCGGATTCCAGCCGGCTCCAGCCTGGCCATCGTTGGCCCCACCGGCTCGGGCAAATCCACGCTTATCAACCTGATTACCCGGCTCTACGAAGCGCCGGAAGGCTCACTTCAGATCGACGGCCGCCCGGTGCGCGACTATCCCCTGGCCGTGCTCCGGCGCAACATCGGCCTGGTCCCCCAGGAAACCTTTCTATTCAGCGCGACGATCCGGGAAAATCTTGCCTTTGGCGCGCCCGATGCCGGCGCGGAGCAGTTGCTGGAGGCGGCCGAGGCGGCCCACATCCGCCTCGAGTTCGAAGAGTTTCCCCAAGGCTTTGAAACCATGGTGGGCGAACGCGGCCTCACGCTCTCCGGCGGGCAGAAACAACGCGCGGCCATCGCACGGGCGTTGCTGCGCCGGCCGGCCATCCTCATCCTCGACGACGCGCTGGCCAGCGTGGATACGTACACCGAAGAGCGCATACTGGGCGGGCTGCGCGACTACACTACTGCCTCGACCACCATCCTGATCTCCCATCGCGTCTCCACCGTGCGCAATGCCGACCAGATCGCCGTGCTCGATCACGGAAGAATTGTGGAGTTGGGCCGGCACGACGAGTTGCTCGCCCTCGACGGATACTATGCCGGCCTCTACCGGAAACAGCAACTGGAAGAGGAACTGACCGTCGCCGGAT
>JBAVYF010000068.1:0-4086 GCA_049698655.1 Occallatibacter sp.
TTTCGGTATCGAGCGCGTCAGCGCCGGTCAGCACTTCGCACCTGAAAAGATCTCGAACCATCTCCAACCGCATGCCTGTTACTCCGCAGTACGGCGGGTCAACATACTCCCGCCCGCTGTAAGGGTCATTCGAACCCGAGATTGACGAGTTTCTTTGCGAACGCCCAAGAGTCCAGGTCGTAGCTGAAAAGTCCGATCCCTGTCCTGTTGGCCAGCGCCACCACATCTTCACTCGGCTTGCGGCCGTTGACGATCACTATCATCGCTGCCCCCGCAAGGTTGGCAGCCGCGATCAAGCTCTTGTGCGTCTGCAGCGTGACTACCACGCTGTTGGTTTTCGCCGACGCAATCAGGTCCGAGACCATGTCGGAGATATAGACGCTCTCGATCTCCCTGTCCCTGTATTCGTTGATCGCTGCGAGTCCGGTTTTCTGTACAAATTCGGAAACCTTCATCGTGCTTCCTCCTCAATTGGCGCCAAGCACAGCGAGGCGTCTGCTGCGCGGTGCATCACAGTATGTCCGTCAGGCCGGCATCGACAACGCTCGTGCCCCTGCACTTGTCGATGCTGTTGCAGAGCTTACAGGGCACGATGGTGACCCTCTTGCCGACGGGCGCCAGCCGCGCATTAAAGTACTGGTTGAGGGCCTCGATGCCCTCGCTGCTCACGCATTTGCCGGTGGAATGGGAGGTGTTTGGGCAGACCGCCACGTAGACCATAGAGTCAGGGCCCTGCTGACGCACGAGCACTCCGACCTGGCAGTCGAGGTCCGTGCACTCAGACAACATCAGCCCATTCACATCACTGAGGTCTACAATCCGCCCGCAGGCGCGGCACTCCAAATCGAATTTCACCGTTTGAAAGCTGCCCCTATATGCCCAAAAGTGGGGCCCTTCATGGTAGTCATCGATTGGAGGCACGGGCTCGGCAGAGAAGAACGAAAGGCGAGCACCGCACTCAAAGCAGCCCTCTTCGACAAAATAACCGTGCCGGACGTTACATATAGACCACTCGTGGTTGCATGAACCCATCGCTCCTCCCTTCGACATTCTCTAGGGTGAGCACCCCGCCTACAGCCACGGAAGCGATCATAGATGTTAGCGGACCGCCATGTCCGATACCGTAAAAGAATAACAAGGAAGAATTGCACACCCTGGAACTGTTGTCAAGACGACCTGGCACGGTGTCAAGGGCGGTAATGTTACTGATCCGTCCCGGTATTTTGGGCCAAGCTGAATGTTAGTCTTCGGCAAGAACCAAGCCTGAATCAGGCCCCATTCGGTGTGAGGCGGACGGATGAGGTGCTGAAGCACCGAGGAGGTAGCAACAGCGGTGGAGGTGATTCGGAAGATCGGTATCAGGGAAATGCTTTTCCCTGATACGTGGGTGATAATTCCCTGTTCGATACAGCTCAAGAAAGCAGACTGTGTGGCAGGAACTAGCCTAGATTCAATATAATAGAGAACTCTTCCGGCCAACTCATTGGCCAGAACTCTTGAATTTCCCTGTATTTTTCCCTGTTAGCAGGGAATTCAGTCCGGAGAACGGTTCACACCAGACTCAGTCCACCGCCAGCACCCCTTCCTCTCGGCATTATCTGGCCATTCCTACGCATTTCTTCCCACTGAGAATCTCCCTTACTACCGGAATCCAGCGCGGGAAGAGGCCTTTTCCTTGACCTGACTGTCGAAGGTCCGGTTTTTGCAGGAGGTTCAAGTGAGAGTTCTTTGGCCGATACTGTCGAGTTGCGGCGTCTGCCTGGGAAATCGAGATTTTGGCCCTGGTTCTCAACCAGCTGAACGGTCTCTTGACGAGTGATATGGCGATGTTACGTCAATTGAAAATGCTGGGCGCGTCGATGCGGACGAGCAGGGCGTCGTGGCTGGTCAGTTCGAGGGGCTGGCCGTCGCTGAGCGTGATGGGCTTGCCGGTCCATAAGTCCTTGCCGGTTTGCGGGCCGTGCAGGCCGAGTTTAGCCAGATTCAGGTGGAAGGGGTGAGTGGGGTAGCGGTTGTCGCCGGCGTTGATGACGGCAATGGCCAGCGCGCCGCCAGCCAGAGGCCGTGTCCACACATCCGTTTCGCCTTCGCTGTAAACGCGGGTTCCCTGCTTGCCCAGGCGGTCCTGATCGATGGCGATGACATCGCGGTTGGTGAGGATAGCCTTGATCTCCGGCTTCATGTTGGGCAGGTCGTTGCCAGCTAAAAGGGGCGCGGCGAGCATGGCCCAGAGAGAGAAGTGGGAGCGGTTTTCGGCTAGGGTGAGCTTGCCGTTGCCGACTTCGAGCATGTCGGGGTCGTTCCAGTGCCCGGGACCGGAATAATTTTCCAGTCCGACCTGCTGGCTGACGATGGCGTAGATGCGGTCCCATTTGGGCTCAATGTCGCCGGTGGTGCGCCACAGGTTGCCGCCGGCCGAAGGAGCCCACTCCCACACTGCGTCCCATCCGTATTGGCAGAACGAGAAGACAATGGGCCGCCCCGTGGCCTTGAGAGCCTTGTCCATTGTGGCGTAGGCGGCGTGCATCAGACGCATCTGCGCGACCTTGTCGTTGGGAGCCTGCTTCTCCATCACGTCGTCGATAAAGCTGCACAGGTCGTATTTGACGTAGTCGATGCCCCACTCTGCGTAGAGTTGGGCGTCCTGGGCTTCGTGACCGAGAGATCCCTCGAAGCCGGCGCAGGTCTTGGGACCGGGCGAGGAGTAGATGCCGATTTTGAGGCCCTTGGAGTGAACGTAATCAGCCAGAGCTTTCATGTCGGGGAACTTCGCGTTGGCGTGAAGCACGCCGTTCGCGTCGCGCTGGCCTTCCCACGTGTCGTCGATGTTGACGTAGATGTATCCGGCGTCTTTCATGCCGGTAGCGACGAGCTGGTCGGCGGCGTCGCGAACGCCCTTGTCATCGACTTTCTCGGCGAAGTAATTCCAACTATTCCAGCCCATGGGCGGCGTCTGCGCCACTGCCTGCGATGGGGCCAGTGGTGCCTTTGCAGCTACTGGTGTCTGTGATGCTGCAGTGAGAGATGCAAGAGCGAAAATGGAGGAAAAGAGCAAAGCAACGATGCGCATGGCGGGCCTCTTGAAATGACTTCTGGAAAATTGTATGCCGGCAACACGGGATTCGAAAAGCGCCGGCTTGCCTGCTTGCAGCAGGGATGCGGGAGGAAAGCGGGAAATCCCCGCTTATGCCCGGACCGCGCGCGTGGGCTTGTATCCCATCAAGCCGTAGTAGGTCACGTACAGGTAGCCGATGATCGGCAGGATGAAGGCGTACTGAATTCCAACTTTGTCGGCCAACGCGCCGAAGAGAAGTGGAATCACCGCTCCGCCCACATTACCTATAGTGATCACGCCCGAACCCTTGCTGGTCAACGGTCCCAGGTCGGCGATGCCCAGAACAAAGATCGTCGGATACATGATGGAGTTGGCCAGGCCGCAAAGCACCAGGCTCCAGATGGCGATCGGACCGTGTGACAGCATTGAAGCCAAAAGCAGCGCCACGCCGAAGACGCCCAAAGCGGTGAGCAGCTTTTCGGCCTTGATCCAGGTCATCAGGAAACTGCCCAGGAAGCGGCCAGCCATGATGCCGATGTAGTAGAGCAGAACCAGAAACCCGGCCGTTTTAACGCTGCTGACGCCCTGCTGCTGGAAGAATCGGATGGCAATCGCAGCGAGGGCGATTTCTACGCCCACGTAGAAGAAAATCCCGATCATGCCCAGGACTGTATGCGAATAGCTCCAGATGCTGCGGCCCTGCGATGGGCCGCCGCTGGTGGAGGGCTGAGAGGAGCGGGTCGAGGTGATTGCCGGCAGGTGCATGAACATCACGGCAAAGCCCAGCAGCAGCAGCGCGGCGGCGATGGCGATGTAAGGGCCTTCCAGCATGTGGGCTTCGCTCGCCGCTGTAGACGCCTTGCTGGAATCGGCCAAAATCAAGGTGGCCGCAACCCAGGGAGCCAGAGCCGAAGCGCCAGAGTTGAAGGCCTGCGCCAGGTTCAGACGCGCCGAAGCGCTGTGCTCCGGTCCAAGAATCGAGACATACGGATTGGCAGACGTCTGCAAGGCGCAGACGCCTGTCGCCAATA
>JBAVYF010000069.1:0-2576 GCA_049698655.1 Occallatibacter sp.
CGTAGATGTCGAAGACGGTGTACAGCTTGGTCAACTGGAGCAGGTCGTGAACCTTCTTGGTCAGCTTCAGCAGCTTGACCTCGGCCTGCTGATTCTTGGCTGTGGTAAAAGCGCTCACCAGCTCGCCCAAACCCGAGCTGTCGATGTAGTTAACATCTCCCAGGTTCAGCAGGATGTTCCTCGATCCCTTGCCGATCAGGCCGCGAATGGCGTCGCGCAACTGCACGCTGCCCTCGCCCAGGGTGATTCGCCCGCTAAGGTCCAGAACAGCTACGCCGTCCACTTCACGGGATGCAATTGTCAGTGCCACGGATACTCCTCCTTCTTGGTATTACGATTATCACACTCGGGCAGTTCCACGGAGCGGGAAAACCCCGGCGGAGCAGGCAATTACTTCTGTGCTACACACATTGAGTGTTGAACGGCTGCAGGACACAACGGTGTTTATCCGCAACATTGTTCTCAGGATTCCGCCAGAGGTCCTCCGAAGCCTGGGAGCGGAGTACGGCCCGCCTCTTTCAGGCCCCGGGAAATCTGGCCTGCTACCCGGATGGAAAATAACTGCAACAGCGCAACCACCGGCAACGCATATTTGAGCGCCGCAACTCCAGACCACCAATGGGCGATGGCCAGGAACAAGACGCAGCCCAGGCAACGTCCTGTAAAAAGGCCGATTTCATGATTGAAGAGATAGGCGTATTCATTCCGCCCCTCCAGGCGCGAGACCACATCCACCACCTGAAACTCGATCGGATTATATGCAAGATCCAGCAGCGGTTTGGCCAGCACAAGGCACCCAATAAAAATCAGCACGCCCGCGGCATTGAAGAGCAATGCATTGCTGACCGCACCGAGAAGGAACAACACCAGTCCGGCGGCAAAAACGGCCCTGCGATGGTGGGGCGCCGTGATTCGCCCGACTGTATACAGCAGACAGGCGGAGAAGACGCCTCCGATGGCCTGCGTCGCGCCCAGTGTCCCCTCCTGACCCACCAGCAGCATGATGAGCATGGCCGGCGCCGTCAGCATGTATCCCTGCGCCAGGCCCTTGAGCAGCGCCAACTCGAGCATCCGCCTCCAAAGCGCATGAAAGCGGAAGAAGACGAAGTGTGTACGGCCTGGATTGCGAAAGCTGCCCCTTTCCAGCAGAACAGCGGATAGAACGGTGAGGCCAAGAACGGCCAGCGCGATCATGCGGTAGGCGCGGTTGGCAGTCCCCCCCAGCCAGCCGTAGAGACTGGCGCCGCTGATAAACCAGCCAATCAGCGCCGGAACCGCGACAGCGGCCAAAGCGGCAACGAATAGTTCGACCCCGTAGTAGTAGTTGCGGTTGTCGTCGTTGGTGGTGGCCAGCGCCAGGAATCCGCGGTTGGCCCAGAAGAGGCCGGTGGCCAGGCCCATGGCCAGGCCAGAGGTCGCGATGCCCAGGGGCGTCAGGACGCCCGATCGCATCAACAGCATCATCGCCACCCCCGACAGCAGCATTCCGGCGGCGTATAGATGCTTCACCCCCACACGGCCCAGCAAGAGGCCATTCAGATAGAACGCCACAGGCGTGGCCGCGTAAACCGCCAACTGATAGGTGACAACCCTGCTGACTGCGTGCGAATTCCGCATGACGTAGGCTGCCACAAAGATCTCGATCACCGGCAGCACCAAGGCATAGATCATGTTGGACACGATCAGGACCCGCATGGAGCGCGGGCAGCGAAGGAAGACTTCTGCCTCCTTGCGCAAGCGGTTCATGACTTGGCTCCGCTCAATGTCATTCAGTGTTGTTCGTCCTTGCAAGCCATCTGACAGATGGCATGGGCTATGTAACCGGCTGCCGTAGCGAATGCCCGCCCTTGCTCGTCCGGCAGGCCTGATGCCGGATCGACACCCTCAGTGATGATTCCTCCGTCCCATCCGCTGGCCCGAAGCACTTTGAGCGCCTGCTCCCGCCCCATGGTTAGCGACAGGTGGTCCGCAATCGTCCACGAAGTGGTGAATGGCAGGCGATAACTCCCGGGCAGGCCGTAGGGCTTGTCTGAATAGGAATACTGGTACCCGCTGGAATGTAGCCAGCGGTAGGTGCGAACGAAAACGGTATCTGTCTCCGGTATAAACCCAAGAGCCGGCAGTTTCATCAACGACCCCGGCGGTATATCGGTAAAGACAAAATGCTTTCCGTCGGTTGCAGAGGCAAAGATCGGCCCGTCGGCGCCGGGGGCGTCTCCGGAGACGGCGTGGGCGAGAATCGCCGTGTGCAGCGCCGCGGCGCGCTCGGTCATCTTCTCAGCCTCGGTGGTTTCATGCAGCCGGTCGAAGAGCGCGGCCATATCAACCAAGGCTCTCCAACTGAGCACGTTGTCATAGGTCAGGAACGGGAGCGCCTGGAATTCATCCTGCGAATCCTGGAGCGAGGAATAGAGTCCGGTTCCGGCGTCGTAGCGCGACAACAGCCGGTCGCGCAACGTGATGAGAGCCGCTCGATGCGCGCGCAGAAAATCATCGTCGTTGGTTCGCTGCACATACTCCGCCAGGGCAATGATCGGCGCCACCGCTTCATCCAACTGGAACCCGTCCTCGAGCAC
>JBAVYF010000070.1:0-5558 GCA_049698655.1 Occallatibacter sp.
ATCGAGTCCCTCACCCTGTTCACCCTGGTCATCGTTTTCATCAAGATGTAGCCAGGCCAGCTTCACGGCAAGCAAAGCGGCCCCGCCCATCCGGGTGGGGCCGCTTTGTCTTTCAGGACGCCATTCGTTATTGGCCGCCCTGAGCCCTGTTCCCTAGAGCGGAGCGCAGCATCTGAATAGCCTGCCGGTAGTCGAGTCCGGCGGGTACGGGCACATACTGGGTCATCTCCTGCACGGTGTCGAAGTTCCTGGTCTTGAAGAGTATCCGCAGGTTTATCTTCATCTGGAATCGCGCGATCCGCCACTGCTGGCTGCCGACATCGGCCTGCTCGATGACAATCCATCCCCCTTTGTCCAACTTGCCCAGGATGCCCCAGCCGTAGTCCGTGTCCTGCTGCAGATGGCCCTCTAGGCGCGTTACACGCTCCTGTGTGGCATCGATCCAGAGTTCGCCGGTCATGGCAGTCAAAGCCTGCGTTTCCAAGTCAGGCGGGCTGAAGCTCGGATTAGGCCGGAAGGAATATTTTTCCACCTTTCCCGTGGAACCCTGACCTGAACCCGCGTATTCATAGAGGAACGCCTGGGGCAACATGCGCAGCAGCTTGAGGACGATCCCGGTATCCGATTCCTCGCTCTGTTTGCGATGGCGCTGCCGGCCTGGATCGCTGAGGAGCGTATCCAGCCGGGCCTGTTCCTGCTGCTCTTCGGCCTGGCTCAGCGGCTGGTCGTTGATCGCCACCAGGCGGGCCACGTCGCCGTCGCGGGTTTCCACAATCTCCTTGGTCGAGGTCATTCGCGGGCTGGACCTGCGCAGCCGGTAACGCATGGGGTGGTTTGCGTCCTGGGCGGTGCTCATCTCAGTGGCCAGCGCCCGCCCCACCAGCGCCTGAGCCTGAGCGGGCGTGAGGGCTGTGGCGGCAACTGGTTGCCCCAGGGCAGGGCCGGCCCAGAAAAACAGCAGGAAAAGCGGCAAAAGACTGCGCATAATCTCCAGTTTAGCGGGCATGGGCCGTCCGTGGATGGTGATTGAATCCCTTTGCCCGTTAGACGCGGTGATACATTTTACGATGCGTTGTTTGAAGCAATGGGTCCGGGTTGCGTATAGTTCGTTCAGGGCCATTTGCAAGGCGCACACCGAAACAGACGGTTTTGTGCCAAGGCGGCCCCAGGAAACGGCGGCCGGGCTAGCGTGCCTGGCTGCGCACACTCTGCGTACTCTAGAAGGAAGGCTCCGGAAGGAATCACACTATGGCAGTGGAAAATGCTCCAGCGCGCATCGGCAAGACCGTCGTGATTTGCGGCGAAGTGAAGGGCAGTGAAGACTTGATTGTGGATGGGCGGGTGGAGGGGACCGTGAGCCTCTCGGAAAGCCGGTTGACCATCGGCCCCAATGCAAACGTTGCCGCCGACCTCTCCGCCAAAGATATTCTGATCATGGGCCAGGTCAAGGGCAATCTGGTCGCCAGTGGTCGCGTCGAGTTGCGCGGTGGCTGTCAGGTGGAAGGCGATATCCGCGCCCTCCGCCTTTCTGTTGAGGACAATGCGGTCTTTCGCGGCAAGGTGGACCTGACACAGGCCGTTTCCAGGCAGTTCGATGGCGCAAAGGCGCCGCAGACCGGCGGCGTCATTTAACAACAAGCTGCGCGCCGGTTCGGCCGTGTGCCATCGGCTGGGCCGCAAGAGGATTTGAGGGTGCTTAGCCGTTGGCTTGACAAGAAACGGGAGAGCGATTCATCCCCTTCCGCCCCGGGCTTTACCGGGCCCAAGGTGCCGCGCCACTCGGGCGGATGGGAGGCGTTGCGCAGACGGCTTCAGGCGGAGTCCGGCCTCAGCGTCATCGACATCGGCTATACCTCTTCGGCCAATATCCGCTACCTGACGGGCCTGGGCCATAGCGTTTTTCTGGCAGATGTGGTCCACGATGCCTGCACAGGGAATTGGCAGACGGGCACGGATGAGGACGGCAACCCGATCTGGAATGTTGAGGGTTTTCTCTCGCAGTCGCTCGACTTCTCCGGCCGCAAGTTTGACATAGTTCTGTTGTGGGCCACCCTTGACTATCTGCCCGAAGCCTTGGTAGCGCCCCTGGTTGAGCATCTGTTTGAGGCCACGAGTCCGGACGGGCAGGTGCTGGCTTTTTTTCACACCCGGACCGCAGGCGAGGAGACAGTGCACTGCCGCTTCCACGTCACCGAGGGCGACGAAGTCGAGGTGCAGTTGGCCGAGCAGTTTCCCATTCAGCGCGCGTTTACCAACCGCAGTATCCAGCGTCTGTTCACCGCCTGGTCCGGTTACCGCCAGTTTCTGGCAAAGGACAGCGTCTCTGAGCTGATCATCACACGCTGACAGAAATATATGTGGGCGCCCTACCCTTGGCGCGTCCTTGTTTTTGCGCCAAGGGTGGGATACCACGAACCTTAATCGGCCTTGTTCACAAGGAGAGATCATGATGAGATTGCAGGGAACGCGCATTACCTGGCTAGGCCATGCCACCGTGCTGGTCCAAACCGCCAACGGCACAAACATCCTCATTGACCCATTCATCGCGCCAAACCCCAGGTACCCCAAGGACTTTGTTCTGCCGGCGAAGATACACTACGTCTTGTTGACGCACGGCCACTTCGACCATATCTCCGATGCGGCGCCGGTGGCCGCAAAGCACAACTCCACCGTGGTGGCCGTCTATGAGTTGGCGGCATATCTTGCGGACAAGGGCGTGGCCCAAACCATTGGGATGAATCTGGGCGGAACCGTGCAACTGGACGATGTGGCGGCTACCATGGTCGAAGCCAAACACTCGTCGGCGGCGCAGGACGAAGCCGGCGCCCACTATGTGGGCGTCGCGGCAGGATTTGTATTGGCCATTGCGGATGGTCCGGTCTTATACCACGCCGGCGATACGGCTGTCTTCAGCGACATGAAGCTGATTCGCGAGCTCTATCAGCCTGAGGTGGCGATGCTTCCAATTGGAGGACACTACACCATGGGTCCAAAGGAAGCTGCGTTGGCCATTCGCTTTCTGGAGCCGAAAATCGTCCTTCCGCTGCACTTTGGAACCTTCCCGCCGCTGAAAGGGACGCCGGACGAACTGGCCACATTGGTCGATGCCGGCGTTCGTGTGGAGCGGTGGACGCCGGGAGAATCTATATCCCTTCCGGAAGAGCCGACGGATAGCTGATACGGGACAATCTGACCGGCGATTGATTGTCCGGTAGTCTCTGCGGATACTAGAGATAGCGCGTGGGCCTCTGCGGCGGCAACGGGCGGCCGGACGCATCGGATTTCTCAGGAGGCCCGGAAAGACCCTGGTCACCTAGACGCACGCTGGCGGGCGTTTCAGCGGCGCGATAGTTACGCAGATCGCGCAGAATCTCCTGCTTCTCACGGGCATACTGGCCAGCCAGATGGGTCAGGGCATAGGTGATGATGTCGCTGTGGTGCAAGTCTTGCATCGAGGGATCGCGGCGCATGTTCACCCACAAGCGATGCACCAGTTGCACGTCGTCGGGGCTCAGCTTGGGCGCGTGCGGCCCAATGTAAAACACCTTGGCTTCTCCGCTGGGCTCGACGACATAGAAGTTGAACTGGCGCTTGGGTTGCGGTAGCGCCTCCCAGGCCTGTCCCAGATAAAAAGCCTGTTCTTCGGCGGTCATTGTGCTGGAGATTCCGGAAATCACCGAGTCGATCTCCAGGGAGTTTGCGCTCTGCACCAGCGCGCTGAAGACGTCTCCGGCGGGAATCAGGAGCAGAGAAACCCTTTTACCAAAGCTCTCGGCCACGGAGATAGCCTTGGTAAAGATCATCTGCTCGTGCTCGCTGAAACTCTGGTCCACGGCGCTCAGGTACTCCGGCCCGCCCACGCCCATCATGCGCACATTGAGCACCACCACGTCCTGATCTTCGGTGCTGGTGTGGGAGAGCGTCCACTTCAGAGCGAAGGGGTTGGCGGCGTCGCGCATGGTCACCATTACGCCACCGGGGCGGATGGCGGCTGACTCCCGGTTTACCGTGTCCTGGTGCTCCAGTTGGAAGAAATCCTTCATCTGCCGGGCAGCCTGGGCATGCTTGCGCAGGTTACTGCGCTCGGAGACAGTGAAGATGACAAAGAAGCCCGCGGCAAAGACAATGCCGCTTACTGTAGCCACCGACTTGGTGAACAGATTGACGATGGCCGTGGAAAGCAGCACCAGGAAGACCGAAAGCAAGCCAACGGGGATTTCAAACTTGCCGATGCGGAGATTGGGCGGAACCTTCCATCCGCGCTCGCCCTTATATTTCCAGCGCAGCACCAGCATGGCCAGGTTGTTGAAGGTGAACGACCAGATCACGCCGAAGGCGTAGGCCTCGCCCAGGACAATCACGTTACCCCGGCTGGCGATGATGGTGAACATCTGGAGGAGGAAGACCATGTTCACGATGCGATGGCTGGTGCCGAACCTGGGGTGGGGCTTGCGGAACCAGTCGGTCAGCACGCCGTCCTCGGCCACGCGCATCAGCACACCGGTCGAGCCGATAATCGAGGTGTTAATCGCGCCGGAGAGAATCAGGAAGCCGACCAGAACTACGAAGATGCGGAAGGCAATGCGCCAGAAGAGGGGTCCAACCATGTACATGGCCAGGCCGGCAATCAGATTGTCCTGGTAGATGTGGGTTCGCTGCCAGGTGGGAATCAGCATGGAAGCCAGCAACGTGGCGCCGCCGGTGAAGATCAGGCTGTAAATGGCGATGACAATCGCCGCCCGCTTCAGATTTTTCAGTTTGGGGTGCTCGATCTCGCGGTTGACCTGAGCCAGGCTCTCCTCGCCGCTCATAGCCAGGATGGAGTGGCCGAAGGCCATCAGAATGCCGAACAGGCCCATCAGGGGAAGCAGGTTCGGCGCTCCTTTCAGGAAACCCAGGGCGTCGCTGCTGAACTTAAGATGAGAAGGCGTGGGCGGTGGAGGCAGGTGAACTCCCTGCACAAATACCGAGTAACTACCCCACAGCAACAGAATCACCACCATCACCGTGGTGATCTGCATGACGCGCAGAGCCTTTTCGCTGGAGTTCTCGATTCCCTTGACGTTCTGCCACCAGTAGAAAATGGTCACTGCGGCCGCAAAGACCGCCGCCGTGTGATTCATATTGAACTGGAATGGATTGTTTTGCGCGTCCATCAGGGCCGGCGGGAGCCAGTGGCTATTGTTTGCAACGACCATCAGCTCGTTCATCAAGCCTGTAATGTATTGCCCGGCCGATACGCCTGAGATTGGCCCGGTAAGGACGTAATCGAACATTAGGGCAGAGACGCTCAACTTGGCAAAGGTGCCTCCCAGGGCCTCCTTCACCACGCGGTAAACGCCGCCACGGGTGAACATCGAACAGCTCTCGACGTACACCGCGCGCACCGCAAAGCTGAACAGCATGATGGCGAGAATGAACCACGGAGCCGCCGCGCCCACGGCGTGTTCGGCGATGCCCCCGGCATAAAAAGCAGATGATCCCAAATCGTTGAGAACAATGGCTGCCGCTCGCCAAAAGGAGATGAAAGTGAGCATCACCGAGGATGCCACGATGAG
>JBAVYF010000071.1:0-2208 GCA_049698655.1 Occallatibacter sp.
CTTCTACTCCCAAGTCCACATCATAAACGGCATCGCTGGTGGCGAGGATGGCGGTTCCGAAGGGGAAAAACGCCGCTCGGCAAGCGGGCCAGGTGATGCAGATTAAACCCCTGTCCGGATTTGCGGAACCAGCTTTCAGCGACTTGAAGGAAGCCGCTCCGGCGCTTCTCAAGACCGCCCTTCACTCCACCGTAAGCACCAGTTTGCCGAAGTGCGAGGCTTGTTCCATGCGGGTCATGATTTCGCGCGCCTGGGACCAGGGAAAGCTCTCGGCGACGGGGCGCAGCGCGGCCAGAGCAATGGCTTTGTTCATCTCCTCGAAATCCTTGCGCGAGCCCACGTAGATGCCCTGGATGCGGGCCTGTTTGTGGAGGATGAGGGGCAGGGGCAGCGGCTCCAGAGAACTGGAGGCGCCGGTTAGCACGCCGATCTGTGCGATGACGCCGCCCATGCGAATGGCGCCGAGCGAGCGGGGCAGCGTGCCCACGCCACCCACCTCGACCACGAGGTCCACGCCCTCGCCGCCGGTCTGGTCCAGCGCCCAACGGTCCCAGGCGGGGGTTTCGCGGTAGTTGAGCGCCGCGTCCAGCCCCAGCGAGCGAGCGCGCTCCAGCTTGGCCGCCGAGCCACTGATGCCCAGAACCCGCACGCCCATCAGCTGCGCCAGTTGCAGGGCGAAGATCGAAACTCCGCCGGTTCCCAGGATCAAAACCGTTGCCCCCGGCTTCAGGTTGCCCGTGGCCAGCGCGTTCCAGGCGGTGACGGCGGCGCAGGGCAGCGTGGCGGCCTCCACAAAGCTCAGGTGCGCGGGCAGGCGCACCAGGCCGGCCTCCTTGAGGACGACGTACTCGGCCAACATGCCGTCGATGTCGCCGCCCAAGGCGCCTTTGGCCTTGGCCGGGGTGAGCGGGCCGTCGAGCCAGTTTTGCATGAAGATGCCGGCCACGCGGTCGCCGGGTTTCCACCGGGTCACGCCCTCGCCCACGGCCGCAACTTCGCCCGCGCCGTCTGAACAGGGGATGCGCGGCAGCTTCAGTTTGGGGTTGTAGAGTCCCTTCACCATCAGCAAATCGCGATAGTTGATGGAAATCGCATGGACGCGAACCAGCACCTCGCCGGGGCCCGGATGGGGGGTGGGGCGCCCCGCAAACTCCAAAGAATCAATACCAAACGACGAAATCTGCCAAGCGTGCATGGGCAATCCTCCAGCGTTTCGAGAGTGAGCCAAGCCATTTGGCGAGGCGCAACGCGGCCAAAGCCTCGTAAAATAAAGATATGGCTCGTGGATGGGAAAGTAAATCCGTGGAGGAGCAGATGGCAAGAATCAAGCAAAAACCGGAGGTCGGTCCCGGTGATGGCTTTGTAAGCGAGGAGACGCGGCGCCAGAACGAACAGGCGCGCGCGGTGCGAGAGCGCCAGAAACAGGCACTCCATTTGCAACGCCAAAGTATTCTTTCGCAAGAGATATCTCAGCCTGCGCGCCGCGCCGCGCTGGAGGCCGCCCTGGCCCAGGTCGATGGGCAGATCGCGCATTTGGGCTGATTCGAGAGCCGAATACGGACGCTCCGTCCGGGGAAAATCATTCCCGGCTTAAAGTTCTTCGCGAGCTTCTCCGATAAGCCAGAGGATGGCGCAGTCACGGCCGTCTGCTGAATGAGGAGAATCGAGATGGATTTAGATAATGCGATCAGTGTCCATGTGCAATGGAAGAGCAAGCTCTCAGCCTTCATTGCCAGGCCCGATAACAGCTTGAATGCTGACTCGGTGGCGAAAGACAATCAGTGCGAACTGGGGAAATGGCTTTATGGCGAGGGCCGGGCGCATTCCAAATTACCGGAATTCGTAAAAGTAGTGTCGGATCACCAGCGTTTTCATAGAGCAGCCGGGGAGGTTATCCGAAAGGCCCAATCCGGGGAGAGCGTGACAGAGGATGTTGCTCTGGGAGCGAAGAGCGAGTATTCCGCTTCCTCGAATGCGGTTGTGGGTTCTTTGTTGAGCATGAAAAAGAAGCTCTGCGTAAGAAACTGACAGAGGCTTCATTTTATGCGACTTTCCGGAGCGACGAATTCGGCTCCCGCGGCAGCCAGCCGTTGCGCCTCTGGCAGCAAAATCAGAGTAAACGCGCCCTTGCTAGAGTCCGCCAAGGGGCTTTTACTTCCACTCCTGCGACAAAGACCTGTCCCCTCACCCCACGAAGCAGCGATCGCC
>JBAVYF010000072.1:0-2073 GCA_049698655.1 Occallatibacter sp.
CGATGGCCACCACGCGCAGCGGACGGGCCGGCACAGACGCCGCAACTGGCTGCGGAAATGGCTCAGAACTCAAGGTCGAGGTGTTAGCGGAAGTCACTTGAGGCCTAGGGCACCTCAGGATAGAGCAGCTCGGTAAACCGGGGATCGTCCGCCATGCTCTGGAAGTCATTGTCGACGCGGGCCTGGAGCCGGTTCCTGGGGTTCAGTTCAATGGCCTGCTCAAGGTTCCTGAGGCAATCCTGGGTGCGCCCGGTCATCGCGTCCAGCAGCGCCAGCCCGTAAAAGGCATAATCGGCCCCGGGATGGGCGGCCAGAATGGTGTCAAACTGTTCGCGCGCTTCCTCGTAGTAGCCGGTGTTTAACTGCGAAACGGCGTAGTCGTAATGCTCTTCAGGCGTCAAAAACGTCAGGTTGTGCTTTTCCAGTTGCCGCTGGCAGGTGCTGATGTACATCTTGCAGCGTTCCAGCAGCTCAGCCGGCGCGGCGGCAAGCAGCTTCTCGAAAGCCGCCAGCGCCTTATCGTACTTGCCTTGCTGCAGCAGTTGCACTGCGGCCAGGTAGTGCTGAAAGGCTGGTCCCGTGCCGGTGCTGGAATGGCCGGATGGTTTGCCTGACGGTGAAGATTCTTTCTTGCGGTCGTGCGCCAAGGATCAAACCTCTTGCTTCATGGGTTCGCCGAACGTTTGTATGCCCCAGGCGAAATCGAGCCGAATCCTGCTTAGAGAATTCTGCGCCCGGGAGTTGCGCTGCTTAGCCAATCTTTATACGCACAACCCCGCCTTCCGTCAAGCCAGCCGGCAAAGAGGGTCTCATTTGCCGGAGAATTTGGCCTGGGCAGAATCGCGGTAAATGGCCGGATTCAGCGATGGGTCGTTGTACATCTTCAGTTGGCGATAGAGCTTGAAACGCCGCGTCCCCTTGAGGGTTTCGCGCCACAGAGCGTCCAGACAGGCGGCCAGATCGGCGCGCTGTTCCTCGAGAATGGCCAGCCGGGCGAGATTCCGCGCGGCGTGACCTTGTGGTGCGTCCGTGCGCTCGGCCTCTTCGCGGGTGTGGTAGATCTTCAGCGCCAGGATGGAGAGCCGGTCGATCATCAGCCCCGGCGACTCGGAGTTCAGCTCCGCGGACTGGTTGGGCAGCCCCCTTGGCTCCAGCCAGGCGAGCAAGACGCGGTCCAGCTTCTCCGCCAGATCGTTGCGCCGCTGGTTGATCCGGTCCACGCGCCGCTTCACCCCAGCCAACTCGGCGTCGCTGGCGCCCGGAGCCCGAGCCTCGTCCTCGATGTGCCACAGCTCGAAGTTGGCGCGATGCTGGCGGCCCACGGCGCCCAGCCAATCCGCGCCCGGCTCCGTCTCTGCGCCTTCTTGCGCCGCCTGGTGCAAGGCGCGCGTCTCTCGATCCTGCAGCTCTACGATCTGCTCTGCCGAAACCATTCTGCACTGTCCTTGGCGTAGGCGCCAGAGTCTGTTTGCAGCCTCCATGGTAGAACGATCCTCACTCGGGGTCCAATCAGTCATCTCCCTGCCTTTTGGCGACGGCCAAGCGACCGCCGTCACCGTAACAGACACTTCCGGCAAGCTGGTGCGGCTCTCCGATGCGGTTCCGGTCCTGGGCCGTTAACCATAATCCGGCAATTTGAGGGGGACCGGACTTCATCCAACCCGGCTGGAGAGGATAATCTAGAAGAGGATCGTCTAAGAAGGTAGCCGAACCAGGGCTACGCCGGTTGCTCGAAGGGCTGAGGCCCCCACAGCGCCACAGCAGACACTGCCATGCACTGAGGAGAGTCCCAAATTGAAGAGGAAGTTGTTGCTTTCGATTCTGGCCGTGGTTTCGGCCGCTTTTATGCCCCTGGCGGCCACAAGCCAGATCATCCACGCTCGTCATCCGGAGGCCCCCGTCGAGAAGGCTGTTCCCTTCCACAAGTACGAGGTTTTCGCCGGCTACGGCTACACCAGCCTTAACCAGGTCAACCAGTCGCGCTACGGATTGCAGGGCTTGGACGTCTCGCTGACCCGCAACTGGGGCAAGTACTTCGGCATTACCGCCGACGGCTCCTTTTACAAGTACCCC
>JBAVYF010000073.1:0-6918 GCA_049698655.1 Occallatibacter sp.
ATTCACCTTAGTGCAGTTGCCGATGGTGAAGATGTAACCGGACTTGACGCCGCTGGCCAGATCCGGCGGCAACATCTGCGCAGACGTGGCAGAGGGTGGTCCGGCAGCCGGATCCCCGCCCAGGTCCGACAGCTTGCAGGCGAATCCGTTGCTTGGGTAGTCGCCCTCGTACATCATCTGTGCCTGCTGAATGGTCTGCAAGGATTTCTTTGCCGAAAGTTCGTGGGAGTTCTTAAAGAGCTTTTGTTTGGTCGGAATGGCGAGCAGCATCAGGATCGTGATGATGGCCATGACGATCAGCAACTCCATCAATGTGAAGCCGTTTAGCTGTGGGACGCGGTTGGCGCGGCGTGTGCGGCGGTTCCAGTTCTTGCAATTCATGGGATTCCAATTCCTCTGTGAGAGACCGAAACCCTCCGGCCCATTCGAGAAAATCCTACAACGTATGGACGAGAAAGGGAAATGGGACGCTCGGAACAGCCGACAGCCGTCAGCAATCAGCTCTCAGTTGCGGGCAACAGGGAAAACTGACAGCTGATAGCTAAAGGCTGCTTTTCAACACTCCAGCCTCGCCCGCCTCAGCTTCACCCCATCCAGCCGCCCCAGCAGGGTGACGGCGATGCGGGCGGGGTCGAAGAGCCGCTGTGCCATGGCCTGTACCTGGCCCGAGGTCACTGTGTCGATGCGGGCGATGATCTCTTCCACGGTGATGAACTCGTGGAAGTACATCTCCTGGAGCGCCAGGTTGGCCATGCGCGCGTTCGAGCTCTCCAGACCCAGCAGAATGTTGCCTTTGACCTGGTCCTTGGCGCGGGTCAGCTCTTCCTCGGCCAGCGTAGTTTTCTTCAGCTTACGGAACTCGTCCAGGATCAGGTCTACCACCTCCAGGCCCTTGCCCACCGAGGTGCCGGCGAATACACACAGGGTTCCGGTATCGCGGTAAGGGCTCAGGTCGGAGTAGATCGAATAGGCCATGCCCCGCTCCTCGCGGATCGTCTGGAAGAGGCGTGAGCTCATGCCGCCGCCCAATACCGTATTCAAAATGAGCGTGGCGTAGCGGTTCTCGTCTGTGATGGGAGGAGCCGGAACGCCCAGGCAGATTTGCACCTGTTCCAGGGATTTCTTATTGCGTAGCACAATGCGCGCGCCGGCCTCGGGCGCCGGAAGCTCGTGGAGCGTCTCGCCGCCGGCCAGCGTGGAGAACTTGCCCGCCACCTCCTCGGCGAAGCGGTCGTGGTCCAGGTTGCCGGCAGCGGAAAAAATCATATTGCCGCCGTGAAAGCGGTCGCTGTGATAGGCCAAAAGGTTCTTCTGGTCCAACCGGCTCACCGTCTTCGAGGTGCCCAGAATCGGCCAGCCCAGCGGATGATCCTTCCAGAAGGCCTGCGTGAACAGCTCGTGAACCAGCACCTCCGGATTGTCTTCGTCAATCTTGATCTCTTCCAGAATCACGCCGCGCTCGCGCTCGATGTCGGGCAGGTCGAAGACCGGGTTGAGCACCAGGTCAACGAGCACATCCAGCGCAATGGGCACGTGCTCGGCCAGTGATTTGACGTTGAAGCAGATGGTCTCCTTGCCGGTGAAGGCGTCCAGGTTGCCGCCTATCGAGTCCATCTCCCGGGCAATGTGCTGCGCGGTGCGGGAGCGGGTGCCCTTGAAGAGCATGTGCTCCACAAAATGGGAGATGCCGTTCGTCTCCGCCGGCTCGCAGCGGGAGCCGGATTTAATCCACACCCCCATCGCCACCGAACGCATATACTCCATGCGCTCGGTCAGCACGATCAGGCCATTTGGCAGTACCGTGCGGCGTAGATTTCGCTCCGTGGTCATCGTCCTCCAGTCCTTCGATTGTAGGCCAAGGCACCTTGCGCGGCATGAGGCAGCTTTTCCGGATAAATGCGGCGCGAGGGCAAAATGCTCTATTCTGACCAAAGCCGTGAGTAAAGATTTGAGCCAACTCGTGCATTTGCAAGCCTCTGGCCCGGCGGGCGAAGGACGAGCCTCTACGCAGGAGCGGGAGCTCTTCGGCCCAGCGCTTTTCGGTCTGGACGCCGAGGCGCTTGCGGCCCGCATGGTGGAGGCGGGCGAGCCGGCCTGGCGTGGCCGTCAGTTAGAAGAAGCTATTTATCGTCAACGAGTTACGGAGTTAAATGAAATCACTACTTTACCTAAATCCTTGCGCCAGCGGCTCGCCGCAGAAGGCTGGCAGGTTGGCCGTCCACGTATCGCGCAGGTCTTCCAATCCGCTGACGGGACAGAACGCTATTTAATTCAGGGCGAGGGTCCGGAAGTGGAAACCGTGGAAACCGTCTGGATGCCGGAAGGCGACGATGGCGAGACCGGCGACGGTAGCGACCCTGACAAGGCGGCGAAGCCCCGCCACCGCGCTACCCTCTGCATCTCCAGCCAGGTGGGGTGCGCTGTCAACTGCCAGTTCTGTCTCACGGCCAGGCTCGGTCTCCAGCGCAACCTCAGCGCGGGCGAGATTGCCGGCCAGGTGCTGGCGGTCTTCGACCGCCATGCCGTCGAGGTGGGCCGCGACCGCGTGAACCTGGTCTTCATGGGGATGGGCGAGCCGTTCCTCAACTACGACAACTTCATGGCCGCGGTGCGGCTGCTGGTGCGCGAGGTCGGACTGAGCCCGCAGCGCATGACGGTCTCCACCTCCGGCATCGTCCCCGGCATCGAACGCTTTGCCGCCGAGCCGCCGGAGTTTCGCCCCAAGCTGGCCATCAGCCTCAACGCGCCCAACGACGCGATTCGCTCCGAGATCATGCCCATCAACCGCAAGTGGCCCATCGCGGCGGTAGTGAACGCAGTGCAACAGGTAAAGCTCCGCCCCCGCGAGCGCATCACCTTCGAGTACGTTCTTCTGGGCGGCGTCAACGACCGTCCCGAGCACGCCGCCGAAGTCGCCCGCCTCATCCGCCGCACCGGATTGCCCGCCAAAGTCAACCTGATCGCCTGGAATCCCGGCCCCGGCATCAACTACTCCACCCCGCAACCCGAAACCATCGAAGCCTTTCGCAGCACACTGACCAACGCCGGCATTCCCGCTTACCTGCGCAAGCCAAGAGGCCGCGACATCTACGCCGCTTGCGGGCAGTTGAAACGCACTGTGGAGCGGTGAAGACGCCCACATCTCAAAATCGAGATGTGGGGCATCCGCTATTTGAGATTCGTTGCCGGCTCCAGACCGCGCGCCTTGAGCATGGGGCCAATGGCGGGCTGAGCGCCGAGCCATGCCGCATACATCCTGGCCAGGTCTTCGGTATTGCCGCGCGAGAGCACCATCTGCCGGAAGCGATCGCCGTTGGCCCGCGTCAGGCCGCCGTGATCTTCAAACCACTGGAAGGCAGCGTCGTCCAGCATCTCGCACCACAGGTATGCGTAGTAGCCGGCGTCATAGCCATTGCCCCAGATGTGCAGAAAGTAGCTGGAGCGGTAGCGTGGCGGCACGGTGCTGAGCAATAAGTGTGTCTTGGTGAGCGCAGAGGTTTCAAAGGTGTCGGGATTCTCGAGCGGCGCATCCGGCCCGAGCGTGTGCCACTGCATATCCAGCTCCGCCGCGGCCAGTATCTCGGTGAGCATGTACCCCTGGTTGAAGGTTTCCGCCTTCCTGATCTTCGCGGCCAGCTCCGCGGGCATCGGCTCGCCGGTTTTATAGTGCTTCGCATAGTGCTCGAAGACCGCCGGATAGCTCGCCCAATGTTCGTTGAACTGCGAGGGGAACTCCACAAAATCGCGGGGCACATTGGTTCCGGAGAGGCTGGGAAATTCGCTGTTGGCGAAGATGCCATGCAGCGCGTGGCCAAATTCGTGGAACATCGTGGTCACATCGGAAAAGCTGATCAGAGCCGGCTCGCCCGCCGCCGGCTTGGTGAAGTTGGCCACGTTGTAAACCACCGGCAGCGTGCCCAGCAGTTTGGACTGGCCGACAAACTCGTCCATCCACGCGCCGCCGTTCTTGTTGTCGCGTTTGAAATAGTCGCAGTACCACAGGGCCAGCGGCTTGCCGCCGGCGTCATAGACCTCGTAAACCTGCACGTCGGGGTTGTAGACCGGAATGTCGGTGCGCCGCTTGAAGGTAATCCCGTAGAGCTCGTGCGCCGCGTAGAAGACGCCGTTGTGGAGCACGTTGTTCAGCTCGAAATACGGCCGCGTCTGCGCCTCGTCCAGATCGTATTTCGCCTTGCGCACCTGCTCGGAATAGAAGTCCCAGTCCGATCGTTCCAGGGCGAATCCACCATGCTGCCCATCGATGATCGCCTGAATATCCTTCCCCTCTCCCTCGGCCTTGGCGGTGGCCGCAGGCACCAGCGCGTCCATGAACTTGAGCGCCGCTTCCGGCGTGCGGGCCATCTGGTCTTCCAGCTTCCAGGCCGCGTAGTTCGGGTAGCCCAGCAGTTTGGCTTTCTGGGCGCGCAGTTGCGCCAGCCGGGCGATAATGTCGCGCGTGTCGTTGGCGCCTCCTCGCTCCGCACGATTCCAAGAGGCTTCGAAGAGCGCTTGCCGCGTGGCGCGATTCGTGAGCGATTGCAGGCTTGGCTGCTGCGTGGTGTTCTGCAGGGAAAGCAACCAGCCATCCACTTTGCGATCCCTGGCGGCTTGTGCGGCGGCGGCCAACTGCGCGTCGCTCAAGCCCGCGAGGGCCGACTTGTCCCCGGTTATGTAAGCCGCATCCTTGGTGGCGGCCAGCAGCTTCGAGATGAACGCCGTGGAAAGATTCGCTTCCTCTTCATTGATCTTCTTCAACGCGGCCTTGTCGGTATCGGAAAGCCGCGCGCCGGCAAGCACAAATTGCTGATACTTGTATTCGACCAGACGCAGCGATTCAGCATTGAGGTACAACGAATGGCGCTTCTCGTAGATATTGGATACGCGCTGGAACAGCCTGGCATTCAGGTAGATCGCATCCTGCATCGCGGCCAGTTTCGGCGCCTCCGTGTCCTGGACCCGTTGCAATTCCGGATTCATATTCGCGCCGGTAACTCCATTAAAGACATTCATCACGCGGTCGATCAATCGCCCGCTCTTTTCCATCGCGACAAAGGTATTTTCAAATGTCGGCTCCGCGGGATTGTCGGCAATTACACGATTTTCCTCGATCTTCTGCGCAATGCCGGCCTCGATTGCGGGCTGGTAGTCGGCATCCTTGATCTTGTCGAACGGCGGCGCATGGAAAGGTAGAGTGCTCGTTGCGTAGAAAGGATTGGCGGGGCCAAAGCCCGTATCGGCGGCCTGGGCGAGCCTGGCGTTGGGTGTGAGTGTGATGGCGATCATCAACGTGGAGACTTGCGACAAAAATATCCTCGTCCGGCCCCTCTGAATTCTGTGCATAGCTGCATCTGCTCCCTTGGTTCGCAGAAATTATACAAGAATCCGCAGTCTGAGCGTTCTGCCGCTCATTCCCAATGCAGGATGAGTCTGATGGTCAGGGCGCTACGAGCCGGCAGGTCCATCATGGCTGGATGAACCTGCCGAAGTTTGCCTTCCCGCTAGTTGCTGGGCATGGGCAAAGGCTTGACGCTGCCGCAGTCCGGGCCTTTGAAGGTGGATGTGGTGTCAGCCGTCCATTCGACCGGCATCGGGTTCGGGCCAGCCTGCATCGTTCCCTCAAAATGCACCTTACCCTTGGCGTGGTTGCCGTCTGGCCATGTGGACATCATGGTTCCCTTGCCGTTCATCTTCCCGCTGCATACCATCTCGGCGGTCATGCCGCTGGCCTTCATGGAGATGTTGACAATCTGACAGTCCTTGTTCTGCGAGATCGGGGCGCCGTATTTGTCGATCATGGCCTGAGTAAGGCAAACCTGCGACGTGATGGTGCTGCCGCTAAAGGGCGACTTCATTCCGGGGGGCATGGTCATGCCTGGAGGCATGGGCGACTTTTGCCAGGTCATGGTGGTGGTCATCTCCCACAGGCCGGGCTTTCTGATGGCTTGCGCAGAGGCGGCGATCGCCACTGCGAACAGGCAAAAGCATAAAGTGATCCAAACCAGAGTCTTGCGCATGAAACCTCCTGATGCATCGCGCCGGCTGCGGGCCGCGCTAACTTTCACTCTATCGCAGCGCGGCGGCGGCGGGAAAGAGAAAACTCAGCCCCGGCCGACAAGAGCCGCGCCGCCCAGAGCCAGCAGCGCGCCGGTAACGCGGCCGGCGGCGTGGCGGACCACGCTCTCCTCGCTGGCGAAGTTGCCGGTAATGCAACGCACGCCCAGCGCCTCGATGCGCTCAATGTCGGGCAGGATCGCCGACGCGCCCTCGGCCGCGTAACGGGCCAGCGTCTCCGGCGAAAAGGCCGCAGTGTTCACCAGGGCATAGTCGAAGATGGGTGCGCGGGTATGCTCATAAATCCGTTCAATGTGCTGGGAGGCGGTCAATCCCAGGCTCTCGTTGGCCTGGGTCATCAGGTTGCAGATGTAGACCCGCACGCCGCGGGCGCCCGCCAGAGCCGCGGGTAAACCCTGCACCAGAAGGTTGCAGATGAGCGAGGTATAGAGCGAACCCGGCCCCACCGTGATCAGGTCGGCGCGCTCGATGGCCTCCAGCGTCTCCGGCAAGGGAGACGCGTCCGGAGGATCAAGCATTAGCTCCGCGATGTGTTTGCGGCTGGCAGTGATTTTCGTCTCCCCGCGCACCAGCGAGCCGTCGTCCATGCGCGCCACCAGTGTGGCGTTGGCCGTCGTGACCGGGTAGATACGCCCCCGCGTCGCCAGAATCTTCGACGCCAGTTGGATGGCGTGGCCGAAGTCGCCAGTAATCTCGGTGAGCGCGGCCACAAATAGGTTGCCGAAGTTGTGCCCCTCCAGGGCGTCGCCGGCGCGAAAGCGATGGCCGAAGAGCTGGGCCAGCAGGTCCTCTTCCTCGCTGAGCGCCACCATGCAGTTGCGCAGGTCGCCCGGAGGTAGCATATTG
>JBAVYF010000074.1:0-3703 GCA_049698655.1 Occallatibacter sp.
AAGCGGTGGCTAACTTGCTAACTCGCGATCACCGCGAAGCGGTGGCTAACTCGCAGCCTTTATCAAAAAACAAAAATCAAATCCATTTCGTCCTATTTCTCCTCGTCCTCACCCTGCTCACCGGCTGCAAGCCCGTCGGCCCCAACTACAACCGTCCCGGCTACGATGCACCCGCGGCCTATAAGGAGACTGGCGCGACCGCTGTCGTCCCGCCGCCCGCACCCGCTGGAGGAGCATGGCAGCCGGCAAACCCCTCCGACGGCATGGTACGCGGCAAATGGTGGGAGATTTACCAGGATCCGCAGCTCAACCAGTTAGAAGAGCGCATCGCCGCCAATAACCAGACCCTGCGCCAGGCGCTGGAAACTTATCTCGCCGCGCGCGACCAGATCAAGGTAGCCCGCGCCGGCCTTTTCCCGACGTTCTCTGCCGGAGCTTCCGCCCAGCGCCAGAATATCTCGGCAAACGGTCCCTCCTACTCGGCGGGCAAATCCACCACCTATAGCGACTTCGTACTGGATGGCCAGGCCAGTTGGGAGCCGGACTTCTGGGGACGCATCCGCCGCACCGTCGAAGCCGCCCGCTCGAACTCTCAGGCCAGCGCCGCCGACCAGGCAAACATAGACCTCAGTCTTCATGCCGAGATGGCCGCTGACTACTTTCAACTGCGCGGCCTCGACGCCGAGATCAAGCTGCTCGACGCCACGGTCGCCGATCTCGAACACCAACTCGACCTGACCCAACGCCTCTTTGCCGGCGGAATCGGCACCGATGCGGACGTCGCCCAGGCGCGCACTCAGCTTGAAACCGTGCGCGCGCAACTGATCGACGTAGGCGTGGCTCGAGCCCAGTACGAACACGCCATCGGCGCCATCGCCAACCTGAAACCCTCCGAGTTCACTATTCCTCCCTCGCCGCTTGTTCAGTCTCAGGGGCTTGCACTGCCCAGGATTCCCCTCGGCATTCCGTCACAGTTGCTCGAGCGCCGCCCCGACATAGCCGCCGCCGAGCGCCGCGCCGCCGCTGCCAATGCTCAGATCGGCATCGCTAAGAGCGCCTTCTATCCGACCATCAACCTCACTGGAACCGGCGGCTTCGAGAGCATGAACGCCGGAACCTGGATTCAAGGGCCAAGCGCGCTGTGGAGCCTGGGCGCGCAGGCGACCGAGCTTCTCTTTGACGCCGGCCAGCGCCACGCCCTCACCGACGCGGCCCGCCACACCTACGAAGCCCAGGCCGCGGGCTACAAAGCTGCCGTCCTCGCCGCCTTCAACGACGTGGAAGACCAGCTTTCCGGCCTGAGAATTCTTGAGCAGGAATCGACTGTCGAACAGAAGGCCGTCGACGCGGCGCAACATTCCTATGACATCTCGAACCAGCGCTATAAAGGCGGCGTCACCAGCTACCTTGAAGTGCTCACCGCCGAGGCCACGCTGCTCCAGAACCAGCGCACCGCCATCGATCTTCAGACGCGGCAGTTTGTTTCAAGCGTCGGTCTCGTCCGCGCCCTCGGCGGAGGCTGGGACGCAAGCCAGTTGCCGAAATAAAAAGGCAGGGAACAGGGAATAGGGAACCGGAAAAAGAAAGCCAGGCCGGACGATAAGGCTCCGTGCCCCATCCTTGCGACTTTTTTCTGTCGCAAGGGAGGGAAACCACGCAGCAGACAAGCTCTTAGCGCGCTTCGCTTCGCGGCATCTCCGGCAGCTTCCAGTGCCTTCTCAACTTCTTGTATTCGGCCCGCGGCAACTGCACAAGCAGCGGACTTCTCGCGGGATCGAGCCATGCGAGCAGGCCTTCAAGGTGCTCCTGCGTCATCGCCGTGCATCCCGTGGTTCCCTGGCCCGGCCCCATCCAGATATGCATGAAGATGCACGATCCGGCGCCCGGAGTCACCGGCTCTGTGTTGTGATCGACCACCAGCCCCCACCGGTACAGCTCATCGGGGCGCAACATATGTTCAGAACTGTTCCAGTCGGGCGCGACCGTCGCGCGGTCCACTACGCGGTTGTAAAACTTTGAACTTGCGTCATCCACGCATTCCACCGATGGCGTAAGGCTCACATAGGGCATCTTCCATCCCGCCTGCTCCTGGGCTGCATAGCCAAAGGCCGTGCTCAGGCGGAAGATTCCCGCCGGCGCTTTATTATCGCCTTCCTTCTTGACCGGATCGAGTACACCATGCTGCCCAACGTCGCCAGCCGACGCCAGCCCCGCTCCCCATCCGAGCCCCTTCTTGCCGACCACGACGGAAATTGGATCGCCAACCGCTTTCCATTTCTTGTGTGCGCGCGGCCGCTCATACGCCTGCAACGTTCCTTCGACTGCGTTCCAATCCGCGGTCGTCACCACCAGCATTTGCGTAGACGCGCGCAGTGCGGCCGGCTCCCGGCCTTGAGCCGGCGCCAGCAAAACCGCGCAGAGTGCAACCATGCAACTGGAAAACCATCTGATCTTCATCGGTTCGTATGTCCCTGAAGACACCTTCGAGTTCATCACAGGCTATCAGCGCAGGCAAGCATTGTCGATTCTGACCCCTATTCCCTAGTCCCTGTTCCCTATTCCCTATTCCCTATACTTTGTCTCACCTCATCTTGCCTTGGATGGCTATAAGCCGCCGGGGGCACGTCGGACAGCCGCAGCGCGGGGCCTTCCCATAGCAGGCGTGGCGAGCCCTGACTGGCCGAGTGCAAGCCTTCCAGATGAAACGTATGCTTTCCGGCGCGCAGACCCAGCGAGCCGCGATCGTAACGCATTGCATTGCCCGGTGTGCGGCAGACCTGGGCAAACGGCGGGCCGGTTTTAGCCACTTCCACACCGTCGATCACCAGACGTGCGCCGTCGCGGGCCATCAAGTGAAAGGTATAACCGCCGTCGGCGGGAATATCGATCAGGCCGTCCCAGGCGGCGGCATAATGCGTAAAGCCCTGCGCATCCGCGTGCAGGTTGGGGCTTTCGCCGGCAAAGACCGCGCGTTCGGCGGCCAGATTGGGCAACTCGGTCCATTCTCCGGGATAGATCTGCCATGCGAGGCCGGGCAGCATGGGGCCGGCGACGCTTGCTGCGTCGTGCCAGCGAGCCACAGCCACCACTCCCTGCGCCGCCCAGTCCTCGCTCATCGCGTTAGTCTGTCCCGCGCGCTCCTCAACGCGCAGCAGAACCCGAAAGCGGCCAGCGCCGTTTCTTGCCCCGTCGAGCTCGGTTCCCTCGGCATCCGGAAAGCGATGGCGCACGCGGCGGCCGCTGCCTTGCGTCCCATCGCCGAACAGCCAGGTGTAGCGCGCGCCACGCGAGGGTTGCGCGGTGAATGTGACCTGCTGGCCCGGCGTAAAGACCGGAGGGTCTACGGTGAACGCTGCAACGGGGCCGTGCGGGGCAGGGAATTTCGCCGGCTGAGCGCCATCCGCCGTCGTGAGCGGCAGCTCCGCATTGTTGGTCGCGCGCGCCTGCCCGTACTTCACATTGTCGAAGGTCACGTCTGCAACGTCGCACACAATCGCGGAATCAGCCAGCGGCGGCTGGTCAAGCGCCCAGATATTGCGAAAGGTGAAACCCTGCAACCCCGGGTATTCCTGCACCATATGCGCCAGCGAGTACCAGTTGTCCAGAAAGAGATTCTCAAACGTATAGCCGGTGTGAATCCCCTTGGCTCCGTTTGCGCCCCAAAAGCCCAGCAGCCCGAATGTCTGCCCGCACGCCCCGATAC
>JBAVYF010000075.1:0-4196 GCA_049698655.1 Occallatibacter sp.
CATCCCAAGGCTCCGGGCAGATTTGTCCCCCCGGATGCGCGGCATTTAGCATCCGGAGTGTGGCAGGCCTCGACACTCCGGTGATGTATGTGCGCGGCGTGGGTCCGCGGGTGGCGGAGATGCTCGCCGCCAAGGGGATCCAGACTGCCGAGGATCTACTCTACCATCTTCCCTTCCGCTATGAGGACCGCCAGAATCCCCGCAGCCTGGACGAGTTGAAGCCCGGCGAGACGGCCAGCGTGATCGCCGAAGTGCGGGGCTCGACGCTGTTGCGGACACGCAAGATGCCCATCTTCGAGCTGACCGTGGGCCAGGGACGGCTGGCGCTGAAGTGCATCTGGTTCAACGCCGGTTATCTGGACGGAAAGTTTCATGCCGGGCAGACGGTGGCGTTATATGGGCGGGTCGAGCCGTCGCGTTCCAGCAGCAACTTCAAAATGATTCAGCCGCAGTTCGAGCTGCTGCCCGACGCCTCAGACGACGCCGAGACGCGGCTCCTGGAAGTGGGGCGCATCACACCGGTCTATGAGTCGCTGGGCGGCGCGCGGCTGGCCTCGCGCTGGCAGCGGAAGGTGATCTTCCACCTGCTCGAAGGGATGCGCGGCGCGGTGCCGGAGTGCCTGCCGCGGTTGATGCTGGCGCGGCTCGACCTGCCGGACCGCGAGACTGCACTGCGCGAGGTGCATTTTCCGTCCGAAGGCACGCCCTTTGCCCAGTTGCAAGCCTCATCCACGCCCGCCCACCGGCGGCTGATCTTCGAGGAGCTTTTCTTTCTGGAGCTGGGCCTGGAACTCAAGCGGCGGCGCATGAGGGAGCGCGCCGGCATCGGCTTTGCGACCACCGACAAGGTTCGCGAGGCGATCCGCGAGGTGCTTCCGTTTCATCCTACGGCGGCGCAGAAGCGGGCGCTGGGCGAAATTGTAGCCGATATGCGCACTCCAAGCCCCATGCGGCGTCTGCTGCAAGGAGATGTGGGTTCGGGCAAGACCATCGTGGCGTTGCAGGCCATGCTGGTGGCCATGGAGAACGGCTACCAGGCGGCGTTGATGGCGCCCACAGAGATTCTGGCCACGCAACATTACCTGGCCGTGCGCAAGCTGCTGGAGCGCTCTTCGCGCCGCTATCGGATTGTGCTGCTGACCGGCTCGCTCGCCGAAGACCGCAAGCGCTCGACGCGTGGGCTGATCAACCGGGGCGAGGCGCAACTGGTGATCGGGACGCACGCGCTCATCGAGGAAAAGGTCGAGTTCGACAAGCTGGGTCTGGTGGTGGTCGACGAGCAGCACCGCTTCGGCGTAATGCAGCGCTTCAAGATGATGAAGAAACCCAATCAGGCCGAGCCGGATGTACTGGTGATGACGGCAACTCCGATTCCGCGCACCCTGGCGCTCTCGCTCTACGGCGATCTCGATGTCAGTGTCCTGGACGAGATGCCACCCGGCCGCACGCCCATCGTCACCCGGCGCGTTCCCGGCGAAATGTCGTTGGAGGTGTGGGATTTTGTGCGCAAGCAGGTGGCCAAGGGCCGCCAGGCCTATATCGTTTATCCGGTCATCGAGGGCAGCAAAGAGGACCAGCCGGAGCTGGATTTCTCCCACGACGACCCGGAGGCCGGTCTTGAGACGCCGCATACGCCGGGCAAGACCGGTCGCAGGGCCGACCGAAAGGGAAAGACTGCGGAGCTATTCCCCAGGACCGCCCAGGAAGCCAATCCCGGCGCGAAATCCGGCCTGAAATCCGCCGTGGAGATGCACGAAAAGCTGCGCCTGGGGCCGCTGGCCAGCCTGCGCGTGGGCCTGCTGCACGGGCGGCTGGACGCCGATGAGAAAGAGATCATCATGCGCCGTTTTCAGCGCGGCGAGATCGATGTGCTGGTGGCCACCACGGTGATCGAGGTGGGCGTGGATGTTCCCAACGCGACGGTGATGGTGGTCGAGCATGCGGAGCGGTTTGGGCTGGCGCAGTTGCACCAGTTGCGCGGGCGCGTGGGCCGCGGGACGGCGAAGAGCTATTGCATTCTGATCACAGGCCCGCGTGTTTCGCCGCTGGGCGAGGAGCGGCTGAACGCCATGGTCCGCACCCAGGACGGATTTGAGCTGGCGGAGCTGGATCTGACGCAGCGCGGACCGGGCGAGTTTTTCGGGACGCGGCAGGCCGGACTGCCTGACTTCCGCGTGGCCAACCTGGTGCGCGACCGGCAGTTGCTGGAGCTGGCCAAGATGGAGGCCGCCCGCTTTGCCAACGCACCCGGAGCTGACAAGGCAGGGGGCAATGCGGGCATCAACGAGGCGACCGAAGCTGAGCGGGCGCGCGTCTGGGCGCGCCTTAAAGAGGCATGGCAGCGCCGTTATGGATTAGTGGAGGCAGGTTGACCGTGCGAATAGCAGCTTGATAACATCATCGCTGCGATACTGCATCCGAGACAGGCGAATCCAAAGGATAGTCCTATAACATTGTCCGCGGAAAAGAGATAAATGCGAGACAGGATCGGCAGACGCGTTGAGAGGACAAAACCCTGCAATGAGATGTAGGCCGCTGTTTCTTTTTGCTCTTGCACTTTTCATTTTTTTTACTTCCGGCTGCAAGCCCAACCCAGCCTCACTGATGACGGCTATCAAGACCGACAACACTGCGGACGCATTGAAGCTGATCGACAAGGGCGCCGATCCAAATAGCCGCACGTCGCCCAGCGGCTGGAGCGCGCTCCATTACGCGGCCAGGAACGGCAATGTGGAGATTGTCCAGGCTCTTCTCAAGGCCGGCGCAGATCCGAACTACTCTGGGACCATGGAAGGACAGACGGGCTCAGTCATCTCTTTGAAGCCCTTGATTCTTGCGCAGGCAACTCTGGATTTGGTCAAACAGATACCCGCCTCCAGCATGGAGGAGACACTGCACCAGATTGGGCTGGACGACCCGGCGCTGTTGAAGAGCCTGAAGGATCCCACGGCCGCGGATCGATACCAGAAAGTTGTCGATGCTTTGGCAGCAGTTACAAAGGAAAAGTAGCCGGCCGGGCGCGCCGATTGCTCCACCGGTCTGTCAAGCCGCTTCGGTGGCGCGTGTGCCGTGCTTTAACTCGACGGGAAAGGTCTGGACTTCCAGGTCGATGCTGGCAATCTCAGTGCTGCAATCCTGCTGGCGGCTGCGGGTGCATTGGCAGAGCTCGGTAAAACGGATGTGCCCGCTCTGGCTCAATTCCAGTCCTGCGGCGATCATCACGCTGTAAATATCGACGCAGGCCTGGCGCTCAAACTCGAACAACATGGTCACGGTGCCGGTATCGTTTGCTCCGCGGCTGAGGACCCAGCCGCCACAGCCAAGAATAGCGCCAGTGAGGGTCTGGACCAGCCGCGAAGGCTCTTCGATGGAGATGGCCTTCATCTGCATGGCCCAGGGAATGCTCATCGTTTGTCCTGCGTCGCGGATCGGCAGCATAGGTCTCACATTCGCCTTATCGGAGCCAGGGAGCACAGCATAACCGTTGTTGCGGAGTCGAACGGAACTTGACCGGCTTTGAGACATCGATGCTTGCGGCGAGGCCCGAGTCCCTTGCGCTGGTAATTGGAGGTGTGCGCGTTCCCCGAAGGACAAGACCACGGCTAGGCCCGCCTGACGGCAGAGAAACACAGTAGAGGGGAAATGATATAGCTTCAAGACAGCATGAT
Organism: Occallatibacter sp.; assembly: GCA_049698655.1. Lineage (GTDB taxonomy): Bacteria > Acidobacteriota > Terriglobia > Terriglobales > Acidobacteriaceae > Telmatobacter. Next base: position 3,669 of record JBAVYF010000075.1, read on the forward strand.
TGTCGGCTCCGGAATCGACCTGGTGGAGATAGGGCGCATCCAGCAGTCCATGGATCGCTACGGGCAGCGGTTTCTGGACCGCGTATACACTGCCGCGGAACAGGCCTATTGCCTGCGCAAGCGCAAGTCCGCGGAGAGCTTTGCCGCCCGGTTTGCCGCCAAGGAGGCTGGAGCCAAGGCGCTCGGGACGGGGATCAGGCATGGCGTGAACTGGCTGGAGATCGAGGTCGGGCGCGAGCCTGGTGGAAAGCCCCGTCTCCAGTTTCACGGCCGCGCGGCCGAGTTTGCCACTCGCCTGGGAGCTGCCCGCGCCGCGCTTTCCATCACCCACACCGCTACGCTCGCCATGGCCAGCGTGGTACTCGAGGACGGGCGCTGAATATGGTATTTCTGCTATTCTCAAGGCGTTAACCTCCTCATTGTCAAAAGAGGGACATGCCGTGCCAAGCCGCAAAGAGATTCAGTGGGCGCAACTGAGAGTGGGAGCGTTGGTGATGGCGGCCATGGCCGTACTGGTCGTGCTGATTC
>JBAVYF010000076.1:0-11965 GCA_049698655.1 Occallatibacter sp.
GAACAGAAAGCGGCGTTCCCCGCGGATGCAGCCTGAGTTCCGGAGGTGCGGAAACGCCTGGCTTTTCGATACCTGATGCGATTCACAATGTTGAAAAGCATACGAATTTGAGCCCTGGAGAACAAAACTCCACACCCACCCGCTGACTCGCTTTCGTTCGGTTCTCTATTTCTTGTCTTCTCCCAGCCACCGTTTGGTGTTGAGCAACTGCCGCTGGTCGAGCGCCCAGACTTTGCCGGTCAGCTCTTCGGGGCCTTTGCCTTCGCGGATGGATTTATCGAACTCGCTGGCCATGGCTTGCATCTTGGCGTCGAGGTCATCGAGGAAGCTGAGGGCCAGAGCCTCGGGGATCATGGGCAGTTTGGGCGAGCCGAACTCCAGCTTGCCGTGATGCGAGAGGATCATGTGCAGCACCAGCGTCTTTAACTTCGGCGGAAATCCCGGCAGGCTGTCCATGGCGCGCTCAGCGAGGGCAGTGCCGATCTGGATGTGGCCCAGCAGCATGCCTTCGACGGTGTACTCAAAGCCGAGCGCCCAACTTAGTTCGCGGATCTTGCCGATGTCGTGCAAAATCACGCCGGTCATCAGCAGGTCACGGTCGAGGAGGGGGTAGCTTGGTATCACGCGGTCGGCGAGGGTGCAGAGGCTGACGACGTGTTCCAGCAGGCCGCCGAGCCAGGCGTGGTGGAGCTGCTTGGCGGCGGGGGCTTCGCGGTAAGCCTCTGCGATGGCCGGGTCGGCGAGCATGGCAGTGAGCAGCCGCTTGAGGTCGGGGTTGGTGAAGCTCGCCACAAAGCTCTCAAGCTGACGCCAGAGGTCGGCGATGTCGTAAGTCGTCGAGGGCAAGAGATCCGACTTGTCCACCTCAGACGACAGCGCCACGCGGAGCTGGTCGATCTTCATCTGCAGGCGGTCGTCGAAGCGGGAGGCCGAGCCGCGGGCCTTGACTACGTCGCCCCTGTCGAAGTCCTTGGCGATGCGCGGGTCGCCAGGCTCCCATACGCGGCCTTCGAGCTGGCCGGTCTTGTCGCCCAGGATGAGGCTGAGGTAGGGCTTGTTGGACTTGGTGGTGCGCTGCTGCTTGGCCAGGACGAGGAAGAAGCCGTCGAAGAGCTTGCCCTCGTCGAAGTTGGCCAGATCGGCGATGTAGATGTCTTTCATTCTGCCGAGAAGATTAACTCATGAGAGAGGGATACGGCAAAGACCGGTGGTGGATCATGCGCAAGGTTGACGTTGGGGAAGACAGGCGGGTAGGTTATCGGCAGGGAATTTTGCGGGAGGAATTGCAGATGAAAAGGATTTGTTGCCTGTTTGCCGGAGTTTTTGCGGTTGCCGCGCTGGCCGCCGTGGGCCAGGCTCCGCAGCCAGCCGGACAAACTGGACAAACCGGACAAGCGGCCCGGCACTGGAGCATCGTGGTGCATGGGGGCGCCGGCGTAATCGAGCGGGCTGCGCTGGGCCCCGAGGGTGACACGGCCTATCGCGCCGGGCTGGCCAAGGCAGAGGAGGCCGGAGCCAAAGTGTTGGACCGGGGGGGCTCGGCGCTGGATGCCGTCGAGGCTGCAATCAATGTTCTGGAAGACGATCCGCTGTTCAACGCAGGCCACGGGGCGGTCTTCACCTCCGAGGGCAAGAACGAACTGGACTCGGCCATCATGGACGGCTCAAATCTGAAGGCCGGGGCGGTGGCCGGGGTTACGCGCACCCGGCATCCCATCAGCCTGGCGCGGGCTGTGATGGAGAAGTCGCCGTATGTGATGATGATCGGCGCGGGCGCCGACGCCTTTGGCGCGCGAGTTGGCCTGGAGCAGGTGGATCCCAGCTTCTTTTTCACCGAAGCGCGCTGGCAATCGCTGGTAAAGCATTTACAGAGGGAGGGCTTGCCCGTGCCGCCGCGTCCGGCGGGCGCGCCGCCACCGCCAGCGGGACCACCCACGCCAGTTGCACAACTTGAGGAATCGACTGATGCGCATCTCTTTGGCACGGTAGGCGTTGTGGCGTTGGACCGGGCAGGCAACATTGCCGCCGGGACCTCGACAGGAGGATTGCAAGGCAAAATGCCGGGCCGGGTGGGCGACTCGCCGATTATCGGCGCGGGCACCTACGCCTCCAATCAATCGTGCGCCGTTTCGGCGACCGGTTCAGGCGAGTACTTCATCCGGCTGGGCGTGGCGCGGGAGATCTGCAACCTGGTCGCGTTCAAGGGCATGAGCTTGCATATGGCCGCCGACCAGGTGATTCACCAGGAGCTGGAAGCGCTGCACGGGGACGGCGGCATCATCGCCATCACCCCCGACGGGCAAATGGTGTGGAGCTTCAATACTCCCGGAATGTTTCGCGCGCGGCAGACGGAGGGCGGCAAGGTAGAGATCAAGATTTATAGCGACGAGCCGTAACCACCTGCAGTGGGGGGACTGGCCGTCCAGGCGGGCGCGCTTCGCGCATGGGGTTTGTGGTTTCCCTGGTCCCACAATCGTGAGTTGGGGGCACCCGTCTGTCACCTCGGGTACCCCCACCCATATTTTGTACGCAAATTACTTATTATCATAAGCTTACAGGCAGGGTTGCGCTGTAAAATATTGACAACAAAGAAGTTTCCTGCAAAATATTCCAGGATAAGGAGTTACAGGTAGTTTTGACCTCTTCAGGCTGAAAAGATGCACGAAAAGGGCGTACTGGGACGATTGGAGGGAAGACTTCTAAGGATCATTGTGCACGAAGTGAGGAAATAATCTGCATAAAAACAGTGGTCAGTGATCAGTGGTCAGTGGTCATATTATCGATTACCTTTGGCTCGATTGTGGGTAATGCAGAGCATTTCGCAGTTGTCGGCCGAGCTTCCGCCACCCTTGCTCCATGCGGAAACGTGGTCCGCGTCCATTTCGTCGAGCTCATAGATTCTGCTCTTGTTCGCGTCATGCCCCATGGCGCAGAGCGGGCAGTTGGATTTGCTCTTCGCCTCTGCTACGCTCGTTTGCTTCTCGTAGACTGAGTGCTTAGTGGCATCGTCGAACACGCGCACTTCCAGCAGCCTTAAATCCTGCTGGCCCCCGAGGATGAATTCGAATATCCCGCGTTTTTTCTTAATGTAGAGATCGCCGTATAGCCGCCTCACGTCGGCAGACACCTTTTCTGGATCGTAGGACTGTGAGTGATATTGCTCGTAGAGCTTGCCCCATTCCAAACCCTGCATCTCTTTCTTGACATCTTTGAAAACCGTTGAAACCCAGTCGATCACGCTTCTGAAGTAGGTTTTCAGTTCATTGATGCTGTCATCGTTGCGATGCTGGCTCATGTAGCTGCCGATGTCGCCTTTGCTCACCCAGTCCAGCGCCTGCTCCAGGAACTCCTGCCGGTTCGCGTTGCCCTTTATGTACGCGCTCCATTTCTGGATGTTCGCGTTCTGGCTGTTGCTGAACTCGGCCTTCGCAAGCGTCACGAACGGCCCAGAATAGATGGCATTCAAGCGCTCTTGGGGTTCTAGTTTTACGCCCGCGATGTTAATGGTCTCGAACCAATCTTTGATCTCCTTTTCGAGCCCTTCGCATTCGTAAATCAGAAGCATTGAGTTTTGAATCACGGCTCGTTGGTCGGCGGGCAGGCTGTTGAAATACTTCGGATTGCCGCCATCCATGATCGCGAACTTATTCGTGACGAATCGTCCAATACTGGTGATCCGTTGCTGGCCGTCCAACACCTCGAACTTGTCCTCGCCGACTTTGTTGAAGTAGATCAACCCGAGCGGATACTTCTTCAGTAGTGAGTGGATCACATCCTGCTCTTTTTTGCCGCCACTTTGGGCATAGATGTAGTTCCGCTGGTACTCCGGCTGAATCGTCAGTTTCCCGCTCAGCCCGAACAGCCCCTTGCCCTCAAGTTCGTTGTACACGAACCCCTCGCAAATGCCGGCGACGGTGATGTCAGTTCTCAGTGTAGTGTTCACCTTTTCGTCCTCATTGTGGGCCCAGCAGGGCGGAGGTAGCGGACGACGACTCTGTCGAACATCCGGCGATAGCTGCCATCGCCACTGTCGATATAGAAACGCGGCCCGCCTTGCAAGTAGCTTCCCTTTTTTGCGACCCGTGACATCGGTATGCCAAGAGTCATGCTCGAGCCAAGAATCTCGAACTGATCGGGGTTGTATTTGTCGAGGAAGGAAATGGGGACGCCCATGGCGCCGTCAAAGTCGCTGGGAATTGCGTCGGTGAACGGAACTTCGATCGCGTCATAGTTGGCGTACCGGTCGTAGGCTGCTTTGCCGTTGATCTCCCTGTGCTTGCTGTACTTCAAATTGTCCGCCATAGTCATGAGGGGCAGCTCTTGGTGGCGGCGCCCATGGTCAAGGTTTGTGAACCAGCCGACGTTGCGAAACTTGACGAGCCCGGTGCTTTCATCATAAACCCCAGCCGCAAACTCCCGATCACTGCCGGCAGGAATGCTAAAGTAGGCGTTTCCATTGGCGAATCCCGCCCCGAGCCACAGCCTTTTATCCTTAATAAGTGGGAAGATTTCCTTATAAGTGATGGCATTCTTGGGGCCGATGATCAAGAACTTCTTCCCGTGCTCCACGAGTTGCGCGACGTACTCGCGAAAGAGGGAGAAGGGCGGGTTGGTGACGACGATGTCCGCCTCTTTCAGGAGCGCAACGCACTCGGGGCTGCGGAAATCGCCACCGGGGTACCCGCCGTCTGCTTTCAAGGCCGTCCGTGCGGCCTTGTTGCGCTTGAGGAATATCTTCACGTCGTCTATGTTCGCCGCGCCGTCGCCATCCTCGTCTTTCACGTGGTCGAGGATAACGGCGAGTGCCTTGGGCTTCTGTCGCTTGCCGTTGCCCTCGTTGTATTCCGGGAATAAGGTGCCCTGGCCGGCGATAGGGGAGCCGTCGTAACTGGTGGTGATGAGCTTTTTGAGGCCGAGCTTGTTGAAGTTAGCGGCGAAATACTTGAAGAAGTTGCTCTCGAATGGGTCGTCGCAGTTGCAGTAGACAACCTTGCCGCGGAAGGTGTCGGGGTCGAACTCCAGGTACGCCTCGACCTCTTTCTGGATGTCGACATACTGGGTGTAGAACTCGTCCTGCTTGGCTTCCCGCGCTTTCCCCAGGCTTGAATTATTTACTTTCTTGGCCATAGTAAACCCGTCTTGATTCCAGTCGGTGCGTTTCTTAGTCTGTTGGTTGAGGCCCATGGGTAAGCTGATTGACAGCCCCGCACCTTGTTCGCTTCTTATGTCACTATCCTACTACCGCTTCTTTGACGGATGGTTTTCTTCGAGATTATTTATGTGCTTGTTTCAGTTCGGGATTCGGAATCCAATCCAATCCAATGCCACAGGCTCATTTGCCACGGCTTGCTGCCGCGCGCCCAGGTCTCGTTTTTTAAGACCTAGGAAAGCATGAGCCTCGCGATTCGTTCGTTAAAACAATCACTGTTCAGCGGATAATCTCGAATTTTTCCCAGGGGCAGTTGCAGACAGGGCAGCGCTCATGTTCCTCTTCGGTCTCCGAGGTGTAGCCGCAGACGGGGCAGACGTAGAAGTCGCGGGCCTCTCCGATCCAGGAGTCCTTCTTTGCGGCAACCAGCAGGGCAATGGCTTCGGCATAGAGCCGCGCGTGGGTCTTCTCGGCTTCCAGAGCTCCATGGAAGGTGCGGATGGCGGCGGTGTTCTTGCGCTCCGTGGCCTCCTGGAGAAAGCCGGGATACATGATGTCGATCTCGTACTGCTCGCCGTTCAGGGCGGCCTTCAGGTTTTCGAGGGAGGACTTCACCTCGACCGGGTGAATCTCGCACTTGGCGTCGCCGCCCATGAGGCCGATGACGCGAGCGTGGTTGCCGGCGTGAATCTGCTCGGCGCGCGCGGCGGCGCGAAAGAGGCTGGCGGCGCCGTGCAATCCGTCAGTGTCGGCCTTGGCGGCAAAGGCGGTGTACTTGGCGTGCGCGTTCGACTCGCCCTCAAAGGCAGTCAACAGGTTCTGAACAGTGACGACGTTTTCCGCGGCAATTCCTGACATGAAAAATCCTCCCCAACTCCGTTGAAGAGCCTACGAGCGGCGAAAGAAGGCGCGCTGTGATGCAGGTTACAGGCAGTTGGAGTGCGCTGGAGAGGTGGAGAGGGCCGCGCCTACTTCGCTTCGTTCCTTGCCATGGCTTTCTGGGCCAGCACTTTGTGGACGTTGTCTTCCAGGGCCTGGGCTTCGGGCAGGAAGGTGAGCGTCTTCTGAATCTCGGGGTCCCAGTCGGCGCGGGTGCGCAGGCCTTGCGACTCGCCAAACTGAATGGCGATGATCTTGTCCTTGATGCTGATCTTCAGCCAGTCCATCACTCCGTTCAGGTCGGCTTCGGTCCAGGGGATGTTCTGGCTGGTGAGGTATTTCCTGAACTCCGCGAGCACCGTCGCGTCGACCTGGAAGTTTTTGTCCACGGTGCGATTGGCCAGATAAACCGGGGCGAAGTGAAAGAAGACATCCTTATAGAGCAGCGTGTCCTGGAAGCGGTTGCTCTTGGGGCTCTCGATCTTCTCATCCGGGGTGATGCCGCCTCCGCCGTAGACGGTGCGGCCAGCGTCGGTGAGCTTGACCTCGCGGTCGGCGGTGTCGACCGGCTGCACGCCGCCGTGGGTGTAGTAGTCGTAGAGCGAGACTCCCTCGTAGTTGCGTTGGATGAGCCGGCCCGAGGGCGTGTAGTAGTGATAGGTGGTGAGCGCCAGCGCCATGGTGTGGTCGGCCATATCGTAGACGGTATGCACCAGGCCCTTGCCGAAGGTGGTTTCGCCGACAATGAGGGCGCGGTCGTGGTCCTGCAGGGCGCCGGAGACGATTTCAGCGGCCGATGCCGTGCCGCGGTTGACCAGCACTACGATGGGGAAGGTTTTGCCGCCGTTGCCGCGCGTGGCCGTGTAGACCTGGTCGGGATAGGCGCGTCCGCGCTGGCTGACGATTCCCTGCCCTTTAGTGAGCAGATGGTCGCAGACTTCGACTGCCTGGCTGAGCAGGCCGCCGGGGTTGCCGCGCAGGTCAAAGACCAGCCCCTTCAGGTTGCCAAAGCCGTCAATGGCCGCGATAACCTCCTGGGCCGTGGTCTCCTGGAACTGTGCCAGGTGGATGTAGCCCACGCCGGGGCGAATTTCGTAAGCCAGGTCCACGGAGGGGTGGGGAATCTCGTCGCGGATCAGATCGAAGACCAGCGGCTTGGGCTGGCCCTCGCGGAGCATGGTCGCCTGGACTTTGGTGCCTTTGGGGCCCTTGAGCGCCTTGGCCACCATATCGGAAGAGGTCAGGCCGTCGGGGTTCTTGCCGTCCACGGAGACGATCTTGCCGTCCACCGCGTAGATGATGTCGCCGGGGTGGATGCCGGCCTTGAAGGCGGGCGCGCCCTCGGCTGGATAGACAACGTAAACTTTTTCGTTCTGCTGCACGATGGTCATGCCCACGCCGTAGTAGTGGCCACGCTGCTCCTCGCGCATCTTGGCATAGGCCTTGGGGTCGTAGAAGTTGGAGTGCGGGTCGAGCACGCGCAACATGCCGGGAATCGCCCCGTCGTATATGGCGGCGTCGGCCTTGTCGCCTTCGATGGGCTCGGCGTAGTTCTGCTCCACCAGCGCGTAGATGTTGGTGAAGGACTTGAGGCTGTCGCGGATCTGGCTTTCGTCGGCCGAGGACTCCGCCCCCACCTTGCGCTGCAAAACGCTGCCCACGACTGCGCAGACGGCAAAAAAGAGGACCACGGTGAACAGGGCGCGGCGGGCGCGGGGAGTCATAGACGGGAAAAACCTCCGGACTGGGGCGCGGCAGGCGCTGAGAAAGCGCCGGAAACGGCAGTCTTCAGGTTAAAGTATAGCACTGCGGCATTTGACGCGGGCCGGGGCCTATCCGATAGCCGCTGTGCGGGCTAAAACCCGGGTTCTTCAGGAAATAAGTGCGTCGGCGCTGCCCGATTCGCAAGCCGGAGTCGCTTTGCCGCTGCCCAGGCATTTACAATGGCGTCTATGCAACAGGGATTGATTCGTTGTGCCCTGCGGTGTCCTGACCCTATGACTCTTCGACTTTTTCACATTCCCGCGGCTTTCGTGTTTTCGACGGCGCTGCTCGCAAGCACCCTATTGGCGCAAACGCATCCCGCCGCGCCCCAGAGCCCTTACGGCGGCACCACGGTCGAGGAGATCGTCGCCCGCGTCAACGACCAGGTCATCACGCGCTCGGACTACGACCGGGCGATGAAGGAACTGGACGATGAGGCGCGCCAGCACGGGGCATCGATGCAGGAGATCGCCGCGGCGCACAAGGATCTGCTGCGCAACCTCATCGACCAGCAGCTTTGGCTCTCCAAGGGCAAGGAGCTGGGCATCACCGGCGAAACCGAGCTGGTGAACCGGCTGAACGAGATCCGCAAGCAGTACAACCTGGAAACTATGGATGACCTGGAAAAGGCGGCCAGGGAGCAGGGTGTTTCGTTTGAGGATTTCAAGGCCAACATCCGCAACGGCATCATCACACAACAAGTGATGCGCCAGGAGGTGGGCAAGAGAATTCAGTTCACCCCCGGCGAGGCGGAGCGCTACTTTGAGCAGCACAAGCAGGAGTACGTGCAGACGGAAAGCGTCACCCTGGCCGAGATTCTCGTCAGCACCGGCGCGCCGGCCCCCTCGGTGACAATGCCAGGCGGTGTGGAACCGGAGGATCCGGCAACGCTGGCCGCGGCCCAGTCCAAGGCCAACGATATTGAGGCCAAACTCCACGCCGGCGGCGACTTCAGCCAATTGGCAAAGTCCTTCAGCGACGGTCAAACCGCGGCCGAGGGCGGCGATCTGGGGCAGTATCGCCGTGGCGCGTTGGCCAAGGTGCTGGAGGACCAGACCTTTGCGCTCAAATCGGGAGAGTACACCGAGCCGATCCGCACTAAACAGGGCTACGTCATCCTCAAAGTGGTGCAGCACATCCCCGGCGGCGTTCCGGCGTACAAGGACGTCATGGACCAAGTCGAGCAAAACTTCTACATGGCGCGGATGGAGCCGGCCATGCGTGGCTATCTGACCACCATGCGCGAGCAGGCCTTCATCGACATCAAGCCGGGATTTGCCGACAGCGGCGCCAGCCCCAAGCAGACCAAGCCGGTCTACAGCGCCTATGTGCCGCCCACGCCGAAGAAGAAAAAGAAGGTGGAGCGCACCCGCTTCCGCGAGAGCACACACAACTACCGGCAGAAGCCGTCAAAGGCAGCGTTGTCGGAAGCGCCAGCCGAGCCGGTCACCGCGCCGGCAAAAAAAGGGAAAGGCAAGAAGAGCGCGAAAGCTGACCGGGCCTCAATGAAGCCGGGGAAGAAGGAAAAGATTCGCCTTGGCCGCGCGCCGACCAAGACCCTGCCGAGTGCACCGCAGAACAAGACGGAAGATGCGGGCGGCGGCGTGGCGCCGGAAACGGCGAGTTCCGGGCAAGAGCCGGTGAATCCGCTGGAACCAGCCAGGCCAACGCAGAAGACCCGCTTCAGCGAGCGCGCCAAGCAGCCCAGGCAGGATAAGCGGTCCAAGGCCAAGGGACCGAAGCCGGACGCTCTGGCTCCCGCCGCGCCTGACTCCGCCGAGGTTGCCGATCGCCAGACGCAGGCCGGTCCGTTGGGCCTGGCCGGCGATACGTCCAAGAAGAAAAAAAAGGCGTCCACCACCACGGGCGACAAGACCCGGCTGTCCGACAAGAAGAAGAATGAGACTCCGGCGCAGGGCACCGGCGACGTGCCGCTAGGCCAGGCACCGCAAACTCCCGCCCCGGCGCCGCAACCGAAGCAGTGACTTCCGCTTTTTCATGAGGGCGCGGCTTCGGCCGCGCCTTTTCTTTTAGCGCGCCCTTTGCGCCGCGTATTAAAATGCTTGGGTCCACCAAGTCTGGCTATCAAATGCGCTGAGAGGCAGCATTGCGCGGAATCCAGCGTCATGGAGGCTGTTCTTGAAACTGAATATTGTAACGCTGGCATTGGTTGTTTTCCTGGCGCCGTTCCTTGTCCTGCACTTCTGGGGACCTCCCTGGACAGTTCCGCGCATCGCGGGAGTTGCCATTGGCCTTCCGTGTTTTCTGCTGCTCGCTTTGGCTCGCGTTCAGCTGGGACGGGCCTTCAGCGTACAGGCCAAGGCAAGCACGCTGGTGACCACCGGCCTCTATTCCCGCATCCGCAATCCGATTTATATCTTTGGCGGGCTGGCGATCGCGGGATTCATGCTCTGGGCAAATCAGCCCTGGCTGCTGCTGTTCTTCGTTGTTCTGATTCCCATGCAGCTCTGGCGCAGCCGGGTCGAGGAGCGTGTGCTGACGGAAAAATTCGGCGCAGAGTATCTGGATTACAAACGGCAGACATGGTTCTGATTCAGTGATGGATTCAAGGAATGGACCGAACGTCCATTCGGGCATAGATACGTTTTTGGGGAGAGGCAAGATGCATTCAGTGTGGTTTGGCGAATTTCTGGGAACGCTGGTTCTGGTGCTGTTGGGCAACGGCGTGTGTGCTGGCGTGACGCTGCGCAAGTCTTACGCGGTCGACGCGGGCTGGATGGTGATCACCACCGGGTGGACGATGGGGGTTCTGTGCGGCGTGCTGGTGGCGCAGGCCTTTGGCAGCCCCGGCGCCAACATAAACCCGGCCATCACGCTGGCCAACGCGGTGATCAGCGGGGATTATTCGCAGTTGGCGAGTATGTGGTCGGCGCAGCTACTGGGCGCCATGGGCGGCGCGGCTCTGATGGCGCTGCACTATGCGTCGCACTGGAAGCTGACGCCGGACCCGGCGGCCAAGCTGGGCATCTTCTGCACCAACGCCGCGGTGCGCAACACACCGATCAACATTTTGAACGAGGCTCTGGGCACGGCGTTGCTGGTGGTGGTGGTCGGTGCGATCTTCTCGCACGGAGTTTCGGCGGTGGGGCTGGCGGCGGGAATGGGACCGTGGCTGGTGGCCAGCCTGGTGTGGGGCATCGGCCTTTCGCTGGGCGGGACCACGGGTTACGCCATCAACCCGGCGCGCGACCTGGGTCCGCGGCTGGTTCATTGGCTGCTGCCGATTCCCGGCAAAGGCGGATCGAACTGGAGCTATGCAATGATTCCCATCGTGGGGCCGTTGATGGGCGCGGCGCTGGCCGGGCTGCTGCTGCGGTATGCACATCTCTAAAGAGGTGCGTTGATTCTGATGAATAGGATTAGAGTTTGAGTTCGAGGTATCCCACCCTCGCCGCAAAAAAAAGACGCGGCGAGGGTGGGGCACCCGGCATAGATCGAAGGGTCTCGACTTTGAGATGGGAAAAATTCCTAATCACTCCAGGTACGAAGCGACCACTGCCAGCGCGGCTATGGCCGCGGTCTCGGCTCTCAGGATGCGGGGCCCGAGCGATGCGGCGCGCCAGCCGTTGGCGTCGAAGAGAGCCTCTTCCGCGGGCGCCCATCCGCCTTCGGGGCCTATGGCAATCTCCAGCGTGGGCATCTCGGTTCCGGCTGCGTCCATAGCTTCGTCCAGCGCATGGCGCAGGGTGGTGGTGCGCTCCTGCTCGGCCAGGACGATGCGCGTGGCCTCAGAGGCAGCACGAACGCGCGCGGCCAGAGGAGTTGGATCGAAGATGAGCGGCACGTCGGAGCGCCGCGCCTGCTGCGCCGCTTCCTGCGCGATGCGCCGCCACCGCTCGGCGCGCTTTCCCGCGGACTCGGCCAGATGCTTTTCCGTTCTTCTGGCAAGGACGGGCGCAATCGCAGCAACTCCCAGCTCTGTGGCTTTTTCGATGGCCCACTCCATGTGGTCGAACTTGTAGACGGCCATCACCAAAGTAACGGGCAGCGCCGGATCGGCCTCCAGCTCGGCGATCAGATTGAAGCGAACCTCATCGCGGGCGACCGCGGCTACCTGCGCATGAAAGACGTGGCCGCCGGCCACCACGTCAGCCTCCATGCCCGGCTGCGCGCGCAAGACGCGGGCCATGTGTTCGGCCTGCGCGCCCACCA
>JBAVYF010000077.1:0-8354 GCA_049698655.1 Occallatibacter sp.
CCGCGCGTCTCGGTGAGCATCTCGCTGCGCAGGCCGATAAGGCCGCGGCTGGGCACGCGAAACTCCATGCGCACGCGGCCCGAGCCGTGATTGTGCATCTTGGTCATCTCGCCCTTGCGCGGGCCGAGCTTCTCGATCACCGTGCCGGTGTATGCATCGGGAACGTCGATGGTCAGATGCTCCACCGGCTCCATGCGCGTGCCGTCCACCACCTTGGTGACGATCTCCGGCCGGCCGGCGGAAAGCTCGAAGCCCTCGCGGCGCATCATCTCAATCAAAATCGCCAGTTGCAGCTCGCCACGGCCCAGCACCTTGAAGCTGTCTGGCGAGCCGGTATCTTCCACGCGAATCGAAACGTTGGTCAGCAGCTCTTTTTCCAGCCTCTCGCGCAGGTTGCGACTGGTCACGTACTGGCCCTCGCGTCCCGCGAAAGGCGAATTATTCACGCTGAATTGAATTGCAATGGTCGGCTCGTCGATCACAATGAGCGGCAGCGGCGACGGGTTTTCGACGCTGGTGATGGTTTCGCCGATGGTGATGTCCTCGACTCCGGCCACGGCCACAATGTCGCCCATGGTGGTCTCGGTGGTCTCGATTCGCTTGAGGCCGCTGAAAGTAAACAATTTTGTGATGCGCGTCTTCATCAGCGAGCCATCGCGCTTGGAGATGGTTACATCGTCGCCGAAGTGGAGCGTGCCCTGGAAGACACGGCAGATGGCGATGCGGCCGAAGTAATCGGAATAATCGAGATTGGTGACCAGAATCTGCAAGGTGCCGTCGGCGTCGCCGGTGGCTGGCGGAATCTCGGAAACAATGGTCTCGAAGAGCGGCTGCAAATCCACGCCCGGAATGGCAGGATCGAGAGTCGCCGTGCCATCTTTGGCCACCGCGTAGAGCACCGGAAAATCCAGTTGCGTTTCGTCCGCATCGAGGTCGATGAAGAGGTCGTAGATTTCGTTCAACACCTCTTGCGGGCGCGCGTCGGGGCGATCGATTTTGTTGATGACCACGATGGGCTTGAGCTTGGCTTCCAGAGCCTTGGCCAGCACGTAGCGCGTCTGCGGCAGCGGACCCTCGGCCGCGTCCACCAGCAGCATCACGCCATCCACCATCTTGAGAGCGCGTTCCACCTCGCCGCCGAAATCAGCGTGGCCCGGCGTGTCCACAATGTTGATCTTGCCGCCCTCAAAGACGATGGCCGTGTTCTTGGCCAGGATGGTGATGCCGCGCTCCCGCTCCAGTTCGTTCGAGTCCATCACCCGGTCGGCCACCTGCTCGTTGGCGCGGAATGTCCCCGACTGTCGCAGCATGGCGTCTACGAGGGTTGTCTTGCCGTGGTCAACATGGGCAATGATGGCGATATTGCGTATCGTCTGGGTCACAGGTACGGTTTTCCTTTTCTCGGGTGCGGCCGCTGGGGGCCTGCGGTTGGGGACAAAATAAGCGCATTCACCGCACAGTGCGGTACTTTCTATTGTATCAGCAGTGGAGAAAAGCAGGCCCTGCGCTGATGGGTCCGCCTTTACTCCGTTTGAAACCGGTCGCCGAACGTCGCAAGCATCGCGGTAAAATGGCTTTGCTTCGCTTTTGCCTTTCGTATGAATCGTCCAGCAAAATCTCGCCAGGCAAGGCCGCTCCCAACCAGGCCGCGCTCACATCGCCTGGTCCTGGTGTGCGCGGTTGCAGTTGCCGTTTTGCTGCTGCTGTTGCGGATGCTCGTGTTTGTGCATGGTCACGGAAGGCGTTGATGAGCGGAAACGGAGTTTTCCGAATGAAATCTCTCAGCTTCGACGCGGTGGAGTCCGCCGATGCTCGCGTGCTGATCTTGGGTACATTGCCGGGCGTGAGGTCCCTGGAGCAAGGCGAATATTATGCCCATCTCAGGAATTGTTTTTGGTGGATCATGGGAGAGCTCGTTGGAGCTTCGCCGGAGATGGCCTACGCGGACCGGCTAAACCAACTTCGGAAGAGCGGCATTGCCTTATGGGATGTGTGCCGTTCCGCCGAACGCGCCGGAAGCAGCGATGCGAATATCCTGTTGCCAACCGTCGAGCCCAACGATTTCCTCTCGTTTCTAGCCAATCATCCGCGCATTGAATTGATCTGCTTCAACGGCCATCCGGCGGAGAAGCTCTTTCGCAGCAAAGTTGCGCCGTCGCTCACAGGCATGCGGCCCATTCCTCTGCGAGTGCTCGATTCCACCAGCCCCGCCAGCGCACGCGTCACGCGAGAAGAAAAGTTGTCGCGCTGGCGTGAGTGCCTGGCGCCATTCATTTATGAAGGTGTGCCTCGGAGGAAAGGTCTGGGTGATCCCAGATTCTGAAAACCTAGATATGGTGCACCCGGCAATCATTTGGGATGGTCGGATCTGGGCCACCCGCCGGCTACTTGATTCCATCACAGGCTCGTTTATATCCCATAGAGCAACCCTTACTGAGTAGCTGTCTGCCTTTCTCCGTATCCATGGCGATGCCGCATCCATAGATGTTCGAATAGCCGAGTATGGTACAACTCATCGCGTTACCCGAGTCGCATCCTTTGCTGGCTCCGAGCGCTAAAGCAGGAGACTTGCACACAGCGCTGCCAGGTTGGTACTGTCGCAACATTCCTAGGTGGAAACAAGCTACGCCGTTGCCTGCCTTGCAGGACTCTGAATAGAACACCGCTGCCCGAGAAGAATCCTGCGAGACGCCCTGGCCAAAGTCGTACATCAAGCCGAGGTAGTAACATGAATTTGTCTTCCCGTCGCTGCAAGCCTGATTGAAGAGGGGGATTGCATCGGAATATCGCTTCTGATTCCAGAGTGCAATCGCTTGTTGGCCGATCTCGGCAATGCTTGGCGGTTGCGCGAGTGGGTTGGGATTCTCCACTGGCAGAGGCTTCGGCTCTTGTGTAACCGCCTTCTGATAAGCGGACGGCTTAGAATTCACCACCGGCACAGGCGTTGGTTCCTGGGGAGCTTCAGACCTGTTAGCGGACGGATTGGAACCCTGCGCCTGCTGATTTGCTGCGAGATTTTGTACCGTTGGGATCGCTTCTTCGCTATTGGATGGGCCGGTAGGGAAAGGACTATTCTTTCTCTGTGGACAGACGAAATTAGCGATAGACGCGATTGACTGGGTATGTTGAGACGTATTCGAAATAAAATGTTGTTGGCGGTCATAGTGGCCGGCTTCTCCCGCGATCGTCACCAGGGAGTCACAATCCACCATCGCTTCGCCAACGTCGTATTCACCTGTTGGATTTTCTATCAACTGAACGAAGGAGAACTGCTTTGCTCCTGTAGCCCGTCTGATTGTGGAAGCATCGACAAAGTAAGATAAATTTCCGTCTACTCCTACTAGAGTGAACCCCGGATAGCGTTGCTCTTTGCGGCAGCCAAACAAGACGACTGCCAGCATCAAAAGGACTGCGCCGCGGATTGCGTAACGAGGGCATCTAGGTGATTGCATGGCTCCTCGTGTTCCTTTCAATTGCAAGCAAAACGAGAATCACACTTGCCATAGCTATTAAGAACATGATCGAAAAGGCTGATGCAGCGATATAGATCAGACGCTGTGTTCGTGCAGCGCTGTCGGCCTTAGCAAGAGCGAGCTGGGTCTGTTTTAACTCAAAATATTTATTAATGACATTGGTCGTATTTTCCCGATTGCTCTCGCTTGCCTTTACGACTTGAGACAAATTATCCAGATATTCGGTTCGTTCTGAAGAGTCGAGACCTTCCATGTGCCCCATAAGAATGGCCCGATTGTCAGAGGAGCTGAAATAAGGTTGAAGAGCGAACGGAAGATCAAGCGATGGTGAATTCTGGGAGTCAGCCCTTGGCTGGAATGAGCTTGAACCTGGCTGATTCGCTTCGGGGGCAGGATGCAACTCGCGGCTTATCTCGTTGAATGTGACCTCGGACGATTGGTTTGGGATCAGATCGCCCGCGAAGCTGAACGCGCCAATTAGAAGCGCCAGCGATAGAGCCAGAATCACGGCGAAGGCCAAGAAGCGAGTCAAGCGAAAAAGCAAACGAGTCTCTACAGTTTCCAGGAGGGCCATGGGTGTCCTTTCTTCCTGCGGCCGGATGCCCCAGGTCCGGATTTTCGGACCTGTGATTCGCCAATGTGCAGCACAATCCTTACCCTTTGCGGCCGCGGACGGCTTCCTTGGCTTCTGCCGGTCCGGTGGCGGGGACTTCGGGGATTTCGCCTTTGATGCCGCCGATGTTCAGCTTCTTGCGCAACTCGGCGTCGAGTTTGGCGAAGACCTCTTTGTTGTCCTTGAGGAAGGTGCGGGTGTTCTCGCGGCCCTGGCCGATGCGCTCGCCGGCGTAGGCGTACCATGCGCCGGATTTCTCGACAATATTGTTGGCCACGGCCAGGTCCAGCACGTCGCCCTCTTTGCTGATTCCCTCGCCGTAGAGAATGTCGAACTCCGCCTCGCGGAAGGGCGCAGCCACCTTGTTCTTGACGATCTTGACTTTGGTGCGGTTGCCGGTGACCGCGTCGCCATCCTTGATGGCGGCTATGCGGCGAATGTCCACGCGCACCGAGGAATAAAACTTGAGAGCGCGGCCGCCAGTGGTGGTCTCCGGGTTGCCGAACATGACGCCGATCTTCTCGCGGATCTGATTGATGAAGATCAGCGCCGTGCGCGATTTCGAGACCGTGCCGGTGAGTTTGCGCAGGGCCTGCGACATGAGCCGGGCCTGCAGGCCCATGTGGGATTCGCCCATCTCGCCGTCCAACTCGGCTTTGGGCACCAGCGCGGCTACCGAATCGACCACCAGCACGTCGATGGCGCCGGAGCGGACCAGGGCCTCGGTGATCTCCAGAGCCTGCTCACCGCTGTCGGGCTGCGAAACCAGAAGGTTGTCGATATCCACGCCCAGTTTGCGCGCGTAGGCGGGGTCGAGGGCGTGCTCGGCATCGACAAATGCGGCCAGACCGCCCGCTTTTTGCGCCTCGGCGATCACCTGCAAGCAGATCGTCGTCTTGCCCGATGACTCGGGGCCGAAGACCTCGCTGACGCGGCCGCGCGGGATTCCGCCCACGCCCAGAGCCGCGTCGAAGCTGATGGAGCCGGTGGAGATAACGGCAATGGGCACAAGCGCTTCCTTGGACCCGAGCCGGACTATCGACCCTTTACCAAACTGTTTTTCGATCTGTGCAAGGGCTAGTTCTACGGCTTTCGTGCGGTCATCGGCAATCGCCATTTGGGGGGCTCCTCAAGAGTGTGCTCACCTCGCCCGGCTCCTTCTTTCCTGCGAGGAAACGGCGCGGCGGCATGGATTGGATTTCGATGGGATTGTAGCAGGGCGGGACACACAATTAACAGAGAAAAATGGCGAAGAGACGGAGAAGTCAAACGGATTGTCTGGTGAGCTTTTGTTCGATTCTTCCATCCTCCTGCTGGGAAACCACAACCCTCAACCGGCCCCGATCAGCGGCAGCGAAGTTTGGCGCCTCATGAGGCGGCTCAGACGGTATAGGCGCCGATGCGGACCTCGCGGCTGGTGAGCTGGTCGCAGGCGCGGTCCAGGGTTTCGTATTCCTGGTCGTGGTCTTTGCGAAAGGCGCGGAAGGCCTCTTCGCTGGCCCAGCGGTCGATGGTCAGGTAGCTGCCGGGAATGTAGGCGTCGCGCAGCAACTCCGTGCCCCGGTAGCCGGGCGAGGTGCGGAAGAGTTGCGCCCACGACCCCTCGGCCGAATAGGCGGCCTCAAAGCCAGCAACCTTCTCTTCGGCAACCTCGAACTGCCAGACAACGACGAACATGCGGGCACCCAATCTTCTCTTTATGGTAGCGCAGCGGGGAGTGCGAAGGCGAAGGCCTCAGATCTTTTGTAAATTAGCGAATTTTTCCATCAGCTTTTTCACGCCGTGATGGGAAGAAAAAAGGATGGTGAGCTTGGCGCCTTCGCCGTCGCCTTCGCGCAGGAGGATGGTGCCTTCGCCGTACTTCGCATGGCGGACGTGCTGACCTTTTTTCAGTCCGGTGGCGCCGCTGGAATGGGGCAGGTTCATGGCTGGGGCTGACACAGCCGGACGGACAAGCGAGCCCGGCTTGCCGGCTCCGGCTTTGCCTCCGAAGAAGCGGGCGATATTGTCGATGGAGTCAGGCTGCGCCTCCGCGCCTCCGTCTTTTGCCGTCTCCGCGCTTTTGCGCGTGGGGCTCGCTTCGTGGCTTGCCGCTGGGGCCTTGGCGGTCATCCAGGAGGCGACAAAGGGCTTGGAGGTAGAGCCATTTGCGCCCGTGCCGTAGCCCTTTTTCGCGGTAGGCCCAAAGCCCTGCCCGGGCGAACGCGGGGCTTCCTGGTTTTCGTCTTCGTAGTTGTAGTGACGGTCGGTGAAGTCGCCGGAGTGAGCGTGGCGGCGAGATGCGCCCGATCGGGAGCCTGCGCTGGCATAGCCGTGAGTGGACCAGGCTGGGCTGCGTCCGCCGAGGTTTTCGATCAACCGGTTAGGGACTTCTTCGAGGAAGCGTGAAGGGATGCTCATCTCCGGGGCGTCGTTTCCGTAGCGGCGGCGGTAGTGGGCGCGGGTGAGAATCAGCGAGTTCATGGCGCGGGTCATGCCCACGTAGCAGAGGCGGCGCTCCTCTTCGAGTTCATCTGGGTTGTTAAGAGTGCGGGAGTGGGGAAAGAGGCCCTCTTCCAGGCCGGCGAGGAAGACCAGCGAAAACTCCAGGCCCTTGGCGGCGTGCAGGGTCATCAGGGTGACGCGGGCGTCGGGGTCGAACTGGTCGGTGTCGGAGGTCAGAGCAGCGTGGTCGAGGAACTCAGCCAGAGTCTCGCCGCGGGCTTCGGCGTCGTGGGCGGCGTTGGCCAGCTCCTTCAGGTTTTCAATGCGGCTGAAGGCCTCCGGCGAGCCTTCGGTTTCAAGAGCTTTGATGTAGCCGGTGCGGTCGAGGAGGAAACGGATCAGCTCTGGCAGCGTGGCTGCATCGCCGGGAGTGCGAAAACCCTCTATCTGCTCTTCGCCGATGGTTGCGGAATCCCCGCTTTTCCTCTCTGGACTGGCGGAGACGGCCGTGGACGCCCCAAACCCGAAACCGGTATCGGCGCCCTCACCGGATTCCGCGCCGGCGGCTACGTCGGCCGAGAGCTTACCGGCGAAGTCGGGATCCATCATGGCCTGGGCGTCGAGAATGAGCTGGCGGAAAGACTCGATGGCCATGAGGGCCCGCGTGGAGATGAGGCGGTTCGAGATAGCGGCAGTCAGGGCATCCCAGGTGGAGGCGCCGGTCTCCAGCGCCAGCCGTTCCAGGGTTTCCAGCGTGGTTTTGCCGATGCCGCGAGCCGGAGTGTTGATGACCCGCTGCAAGGCCATCGAATCGTGGGGGTTGCGGATGAGCCTCAGGTAGGCGAGCAGGTCCTTGATCTCGGCTCTCTCGTAGAAGCTGAAACCGCCGACCATGGTATAGGAGATGTTGTAGCGGCGCAGCGCCTCCTCCACCAGCCGGGATTGGGCGTTGGTGCGGTAGAGGACGGCGCAGTGGGCTTTTTCGGAACTTTCTCCTCCAGCAGTTTCCGCCTGGCGCAAAAAGGCCTGAATGCGGTCAGCGATGAACAGGGCCTCGTTTTCGCCGTCGGGAGCCTCATAGTAGCCGATCAGCGAGCCGCCCTGACGGTCGGTCCAGAGCTTCTTGCCCTTGCGCTTGAGGTTGTTGGCGACCACGGCCCCGGCGGCCTCCAAAATCATCTGCGTGGAGCGGTAGTTTTGCTCCAGGCGGACGATGCGGGCACTGGGAAAATCCTTTTCAAACTCCAGAATGTTGCGGATGTAGGCGCCGCGCCAGGAGTAAATGCTCTGATCCTCGTCGCCGACCGCGCAGACGTTCTGATGTTCGCCGGCCAGCAGCTTCATCAACTCGTACTGAGGGCGGTTGGTGTCCTGGTACTCGTCGACCAGTAAATATCTGTATCTGCGCTGGTAGCGCTCTCTCACCTCGGCGGAGGCTTTGAGCAGCCGCACGGCCTCCAGCAGCAAGTCGTCGAAATCGAGGGCGTTACACTTGCGCAATTCGGCCTTGTAGCCCTGGTAGATGTGGGCGATGCGCTCGCTGTTGGCGTCTTTGGAGGCGAGGTAATACTCCTGGGGATCGACCATGTGGCTCTTGGCCCAGGAGATGCGGCCCAGAACCGCGCGGGGGGTGAGCTGCTTGGTGTCCAGGCCCATGCGCTTCATGATCTGCTTGATGACAGCCTGCTGGTCGTTCTCGTCGTAGATGGCAAAGGTGCGGGTGAGACCCTCGCCGCCCACCTTCAGGGCCTCAATGTCGCGGCGCAGGATGCGGACGCAGAAGGAGTGAAAGGTGCAGAGTAGAGGCTTGGCAAGCGATGAATGGCCCAGCAGCCGGTCCACGC
>JBAVYF010000078.1:0-12835 GCA_049698655.1 Occallatibacter sp.
CCCTCAAGTCAACGCTTCGGAGGCTTTTCGGCGGGGTCCCGTGACTGCGGTCACTAAATTGGAATTTAGTGCAAAAAAGGGCTTGCAATCCCCGGCAACAAGCCTAAACTAACCATACCACCTAGACCCGGTCCAGGGTCCAGCGGGCGGCCGGCTTCGGGAAGTCATTCCACTCCCGGAGTCGATCGCCCGCTTCTTCATTTTCAGGCCGTTTTTCGATGTTTTGAATGGGTGCGGACTTAGCACCTGAGGGAATCTCTGCCTCACGAACCCCTACGGTTTGGCGGCCGGTTTGTCCTGCGCGAGCATCCCCTGGGCGCGCAGCCAGCTCTCCAGCAGGTTGGGCCACTGGTCCAGGACGGGATCTCCCTTGCCCAGTCCGATGCCATGCGGGCCGTTCGGGAAGATGTGCACCTCGGAGGGCACGCCGGCCTTGACCAGCGCCTCATAGAAGCGCAGCCCCTGCTCCACCGGAACCGACTGGTCGTTGAAGGTGTGATAGAGAAAGGTCGGAGGCGTCTCTTTGGTGACAGACAAGTCTGGAGAGTAACCGGTCCGCAGCGCCTCGCACTTGTCCGCCGCGTAGTCCTTCTTGCAGCGGTTCAGGTAGCGCGGATCGGATTCAGAGAGGGCGCCGATCCACGGATAGCCGAGCACCAGGTAGTCCGGGCGGCTTGAGACGCGCTCGATGGGATCCTCGGCATCCGGCTTGCCGGGAATAAACTGCGTGCCGGCCAGCGCCGCCAGGTGGCCGCCGGCCGAGAAGCCAATCACCACAATCCTGTTGGGATCAATCTGGTAGTCCCTGGCCCGCGCCCGCACCATTTGCACGGCGCGCCGCGCGTCCAGCAGCGGAACGGGCAGCAGGTAGCCGTGCGAGGCCAGCCGGTAGCTCAGAACGAAGGCGCGAAAACCGCGCGTGGTGAACCAGTCAGCGACCTGCCGGCCCTCATGGTTGGCCGCCAGGCGGAGATAGGCGCCGCCCGGCAGAATCACCACCGCGGAGCCGTTGCTCTGGCCTTTCGCCGGCTCGAAGATGGTCAGCGTGGGTATGTCCTCGCAGGCCTTCCCCTTGGCCTGGGGAGCGTCGCCCGGCCATAGGCGAATGGTCTGGATGCCCAGAAAATCATTGTTGTTGCCGGCCACTGCACAGGGTTCATCTTGCGCCTGCGCCGGCCAGCTCACCAGTAAAGCCACAACCAGCATTGCGAAATAACGTCTCATCTGTATCCTCACAACGGTTCGCGGCGATTATACCGGCTGCGGGAAACTTCCCCAAGCCGGGAATTCCTCAGTTCCCGGCCTTGACGATGAAGGCCGACAGATCGTCTTTCAACTGGCGCAGGGCATCGACGTTCAGGTAGATCATGTGCCCCGACGGGTAGTAGCCAAACTGCACATTGCCGCGCAGCGCCGGCTCCAGATTCATGTGGTCCAGGTCGAACTCGGTGGCAAAGAATGGCGTGGCCAGGTCGAAGTAGCCGTTGGCCGAGAAGACCTTCAGGTGGGGATTCTTGCGCATCGCGCTGGCCAGGTCTGCCGCTACGTAAGGCTCGGACTGCGGCTGGCCGCCGCCCATGCCGGGACCGCCGCTGGTAGGCTTGTGCTTCCAGTCCCACTGGCCGACGTCGCCGGAGCTGGGCCGGTAGGCGTCGGTCGATTCGTACTTCAGCTCCCGCTCAAGATAATCGTGCAGGGCGGCGACAAAGGCGCCCGTGATGCCTGCCTCGGAGGCGTCGTAGCTGGGCGTTTCGCCGGCCGAGTCCACGTCCACGCCCTCGAAGCGCATGTCGTAGCGGCCCAGCGTCCGGCGGTCGTCGCGCAGCACTTCTTTGCGAAATCTTGTGGGCGAGATGCGCAGGTTGGCCTCCTTCACGTAGTCCACGCTCAGGCCGGTCAGCCGGCTCACCTCTTTGGCCACGGTGTCCAGTTGCGCCGCGGGCAGGTTGTGCCCGGCAAAGAGCGCCTGCGCGTAGGGCCCGGAGGCAAAGACGCGCGCCTGCTCCACCCAGGCCGCCAGATCCGCCGGCTTGTTGGGAATCTTGTTGAAGTACCAGGCCGCCGCCGCGTAGCTGGGCAGGTTCGAGATGTAGACCGTGTCGTAGCCTCCGGCGCGGACGCCGTAGTTCAGAATCGAGGAGATCAGAACCACGCCGTTCAACTGCACCCCGTCGTTGGCCAGCATGTCGGCCAGGGCCGCCGAGCGCGTGGTGCCGTAGGACTCGCCGATGAGAAACTTGGGCGAATTCCAGCGCTGGTTCGCGTTGAGGTAGCGCTGGATGAAGCGGTCGAAGGCGCGTAGGTCCTGATCAACGCCCGTGAAGTCCTTGGCCGTCCCCTTGCCCACGGCGCGCGAGTAGCCGGTCAGCGGGGCGTCGATGAAGACCAGGTCGGTTTTATCCAGCAGCGAATACTCGTTCGGCACCAGCTTGAAGGGAGGTCCAGAGGTCGGGTCGGGGCTGTCGGTCACAATGCGCACCGGCGAAAACGAGCCCAGGTGCAGCCACAGCGAAGCCGAACCGGGCCCGCCATTGTAGAGAAAGCTCACCGGCCGCGTCTGCGCGTCTGCGCCGTCCAGCGTGTAGGCCACGTAGAAGATGCTGCCGTAGGGCTTGTCCTCCTCGTCGCGGATGAGGAGCGTGCCGGCGGTCGCCGTGTACTTGAGCGTCTTGCCGCCCAGCGACAACTCATGGTGCGTGGCGACAGGCTTCTCCGGAGGAACGGGCGTCGCTTCCTTGTCCTTGTCGGCGTCTTTATGCGTCTCCGCGCCAGCCGCGGGCGGCGGTGCGGGGTTATGGATCTCCTGCGCCGGTACGGCCGGCGAAAGGAACAGTGAGGACAGGGCAACCAGCAGGACTACGCCGAGCCGATGAGTTGTATTCATTTGCAAAAAACCTCCAGGATGAACGAACCAGTCTAGCACTGTCCTGGCATGGCATTCAGCCTTACGCGGCTGGCCAGGGCGGGCGCATTTCTACTGTTCCTTTCACAGCCGCATCTCCGTGTGCCCGGGGCAGGAGTTCGCGGCCTGCGCGGTAATCTCTTCGGCCAGCCCAAAACCATAGCGGGCAAAGTAATAGGCCGCGCCGTGCAGCCGTTCCTGCAGTACGCCGTGAGGATAGAGCGCCTGGCTGACAGCTTCGGCGTGACGGCTTAGCTGGGCCTCGCGCTGCAACTGGAAGTTGGCCGCCAGGCGCCGCAAGCGGTTCATCTGGTAGCGCATCTTGCTGGCTGCTGTTTCAGCCGACCGTCCCAGTCCCTCATCGAGCGAACGCATCCAGTCCAGCAGCGGCGTCAACCCGGCCTCCAGCGCCGAACCCGCATCCGCAAGCTTCTGCTTTTCCTCGTTTGGCATGGCCTGAGCAGCCAGGGACTGCGCCAGAGTCGCGGGACTCTCAGCGAAAAGCCGCTTCAGCGTCAGCCCGTGCTGGCGGAGCAAATCCGCAATCGCCGGCTCAATCAGCGTGGCGGAAAAACGCGGCAGCGCCGGCGTTACCCGGCCCAGAATGCGCTCGTAGAGCACGGCGGATTGGGAGAAGTAGGCAATCTCCGCCGGTCCGCCGACGATGGCCGAGGTCGAGAGCAGAAAATCCTGAAAAACGGGCCGCAGCAGCGCCGAGGGCGAGATGCGCTCCGGCTCGGCGTCGAGAATCCCGAGCAACTCCGCCGTGGAAAAGCTCTGCCGCTCCGTCTGCCAAAGGCCGTCCGGCTCCTGCGCGCTGGAAGCTGTCCGCTTGAGCGCCATGCGCGCGCCGGTGTGCTCGTCGATGAGGAACAGCAGACTGGACTGCGGCATCACAGCCACCTGGGCATGATAGCCGGCCGCTTCCAGCTCCCGGTTACGTTCAATCAAAGCGCAGTGCAACTCATCGGCGCGCTCCAGGGCGGCGCGCAACACCGGCGCGCCCATGCGGTGGAATTCGCGGCCTCCGGGATCAAGTATCAGCAGCCCCTGCGCGGCAAAGACCTGGGAATAAAACTCCGTAAAGGCCTGGGCGAAGGTGCGGCCCGGCTGGTATGCCGCCGCCAGCGCCTCCATCGCATCGGAAGCCCCGAGCAGCTCCCATGCCTCGTCGAGCAGAGGGGTGATCGAGCCATCCAGCACGATGCCGCCCACCGGGCGCGGCGTCTCGGGCGCCGCCGTGTACCTCAGGGTGCGCAGTTGGCGGCGCGCGGGAAAGACGACATGGTTTATCTCCGCAAAATCGTGGTCTTCGCTTGCCAGCCAGAAGATGGCGGCGTGAGGCCGGCCTGCTGCCGTGGCCTGGCGGGCGCGGGCCAGCGCGGTAGCCGCTTTGAAGGGGGTGAAGAGCGGCCCGCCAAACAGGCCCACCTGCTGGCCGGTAACCACCGCTCCGGCTCCGTTGCGCAAGGCGTCGAGGGCCGCCGCGGCAGCCGGCGACGGCGAAGCGTTCTGCCCGGCCAACAGCCGAACCAGCTCCAGCCAGTGCGCGGGGACAGGCGGACGCTCCCGCCATCCCTCGTCCCAGGAAACTGAGGCGTGGAACGCCCGCGCCGCCGCCGCGCCGGAGCAGAAGTCCAGAAACAGCCGGTGCAGCCTCGGCACGACGGTAATCGGATGGCAGTCTACGGTCAACAACTCGCTCTCCTGGTGAGAGGGAATCCGAGGGCGAACCCAGTGTACGCGCGCGGAGATGGGATTCAGCTTCTGTAAGGATGCCACGCCGGACCCAATCGATGCACGAGCATGCCTCGGTGGCGGCATTTGGGCCGGGGGAGTGCGTATACTCTTTATTTGATCGCGCATGTTTTTCCTGATTGCGCCGAGGAGGAGACGAGAGATGCCCAAGAAGAAGAAAGCCGCGAAGGCCGCCAAACCCAAGGCGAAGAAGTCCGCCAAACCCAAGGCGAAGAAAGCCGCAAAGCCTAAGGCAAAGCAGGCTCTCAAGGCGAAGAAGGCCGCAAAGCCCAAGGCAAAGAAGGCTCTCAAGGCAAAGAAAGCCCGGAAGCCCAAGGCCAAGAAGGCTCTCAAGGCAAAGAAAGCCCGGAAACCCAAGGCCAAGAAGGCCTCCAGGGCGCTCTTGTCCGCAGTGGAGGAGACGGCAGTGCTGCTCAGCTCCGAGACGGTCTTCGACGGGCCGCTCTTTCGGGTGTTGCGCGACCGCCTCGTCGAGCCCGGCGGCAGGGAAGCTACCCGTGACATCGTTCGCCATAACGGCAGCGTGGTCGTCCTGGCCATCGACAACGCGAAAAACAAGCGAGACCCCTGGATTGTGGTCGAGCGGCAGTACCGCCATGCCGCCGGACGGTTCCTGTGGGAGCTGCCGGCAGGCAAGCTGGAACCGGGCGAAGACGCCCTCCTGGGCGCCCAGCGGGAGCTTGCGGAGGAGACCGGCTATCGCGCAAAAAAATGGAAGCCGCTGGTAGAGTACTATGCCAGTCCCGGCTTTTTGGGCGAGTCCATGAAGGTCTTCGTGGCCGAGGGACTGGTGGCGGGCGAGGCCCATCCGGAGGACGACGAGCAGATTGCGTTTCGCCTGGTCAAACTCTCCGAGCTCGTCAAACTGATCGAACTGGGCGCGATTCTGGACGGCAAGACGCTCACCGCCGTTCTCTTGTACGCCCGCAAGATGGGACGTAAACACGGCAAGTAGCGTCCGGAATCTGCCCTAACCCATTCATTCTTCTCATCCAGGGCCGGCGGCTGCTTGCCGGCCCCGGCTCATTTTATGCGCGCGACGTCTGATTTTTATTGAACCTTTTTCAGTCTTTTCGCGTCATAATGCATATCGGTGTGCACTCCCCAGCTCGATGCCCGCCGCAACTCACAGGATGTAAGGAAGGCAGGAGCCTGTGGCTCAGTACAAAGGGAAGGTCAAGTGGTTCAACAACGCCAAGGGTTACGGATTCATCGGACGTGAAGACGGGCCGGATGTATTCGTCCACTACTCATCGATTCAGTTGGACGGGTATAAAACGCTGAAAGAGGGCGATGACGTTGAGTTCGACATCGTCCAGGGCCAGAAGGGCGCGCAGGCGGATGCAGTAATCCGGCTGCGGGCCGCCGCCGCCCATAGCGATAACGCAGCCTGAAGGCGCGGAAGACCGGAAGTAAGCGCAAGACCGTTGTCGTGCGGTATTGCTGGTGTGTGTTCATTCTCTTTTCCTCGTCACAACTCTCTATAACCGCACTCCTCCTCTGCCCAAAAGTATCGCTTTCGGTGTAAATTCCGGCAGGTTTTCATCAGGACACGCGAGAATTGATGTCCCATTTTGCGCCCGGAGAGATAAGATAAGGGCGCCATGAGCTTACTCCATCAGGAATCCCAGGAAGAGATTGACGATGCTGCCCTCGGTGAAGAGTTCACCAAGGGGAGCCACCATGTGATCTGGACCAGCGTAATTGCGGCCGTGCTGGTCACTATCGTTATTGCCGTTTACGTGCTGGCCGGAGAAAAGCCGCCCGTGGCCAGCGGCGAGATCATTCAGGTGTGGGCTCATCCGTGCCACGTCGTGACCTCGGGGATCGACGCAGCCGGCGCCTCCATGGCCCAGGAGAGCTTTGACCAGGTGCTGATCTTCGCTCATGTGAAACTGCGCAATCAGAGCAAGGTTCCGCTTTTTATTGAGGATATTCTGGCCAATGCCAGGCTGGGAGACGACACCCTTTCCGTCTCCGCCGGCAGCGCGGGCCAATACGAAGAGGCCTTTCTGGCCTATCCTGAGCTGGCCGCAATACACGGCAAAGCGCTCCCACCCCGCATCACCCTCGCCCCAGGCGAGAGCGTGGACGGGACCGCTTTCTGGGTTTTCCGGAAGCCCAAACAGGAGTGGGACGCGCGCAAGGACTGGGCACCGGACTCACGCTACGGCGACCCAGGGTCGAGGTCCGGCCTGAACTTCACCTTCAAGTTCCAGTATCAGCACAACCTGGTGCTGCCGCCCCCCACCGCGATTACAGTATTGCCCTGATGGATCTAAAAATCTCTGCGTGAGTCGCAGTTTCGCAAGGGCGCGGCTCTACCGGCTGCGGAAAAACCTGATCCGGAGAGAGGCCGGGGTCCCCAGCGACTCGGGGTCCCCGCGAAGCGAACTCCGCTTCGTGGGGTGAAGGGATGGGTCCTTGTCGCTGGGGTGGAAGGCGGGGGTTTCAACCCCCGCTCCACGAGAATTCGGGAAATGCCCTATTGAGTAGCGGGCGGAGCCGGCGCGCTCTTGGGGGTTGTGAGATAGCCGGAGATCTGGCCATTCTTTGCGCCCACCGAGTTCACCACAATCTCGAACAGTTGCGGATCCTTGCCGCTGTAGAACTGAAGAGGTTCGTTCAGGTTCCGGTCCCTCTTCTCGTACTGCTTGTCGTCCGAGTACACCACCAGGGTGAACTTGCTCCTCTTGGCGTCGGCCTTCTTCAGCTCCAGGCTCACCGTGCCGACGGGCTTCTTTTGGCCCTTTGCCAGGGTGAACTCGTAGTAATTCCGGTCACCCTTGTGCTTGAGCAGTTCCAGCTCATCGTGATTGCGGGCGATCAGGCTGCTGTGGCTGCTCAGATCTCCCTTCATCGAGGTTAACTGGCTGATCGCGGTGGCCAGATCGGTCTGCGTCTTGCCCAGATCGGTCTTCACCCCGCCCACATCGGTCTTCACTGCGGTGACGTCGGTGGAGACGTCGTTCACCTGCTGGGCGGTCTTCTTCTGGGCGCTTTCCAGACGCCGGCTGTCGGCCTGCTCGCGCTGCAGGATCTCCTGGGCGCGGGTATCCATCTGTTTCTGCGTCAGTCCAAGGGAGTTGCCCAACTCCTCGGTGGCCACCTTGAGGCGGGCATCGGTTTCGCGCAGATCGGAAGCCAGCTTCACGTTCTCCTGCTTGGCCTCGGCCAACGCAGCATCCTGTCCGTTCAGACGGCTGCTGAGCGTGTAGTTCCAGATCAGGCTGCCTATCCCGGCCAGCAGGGCTACGGCGAGGGCCACCAATAACGCGGCAGAGTAGCTACGGGGGGTATCGTCAAGTGCACTCATGTGTTTACCTTTCTTTGCTGGCCGTCTTGCGGGCCGCTTGTCGTGGTTGGACGTCTTCCTGACTGGTTATACGCCGCTGGGAAGGGGGTTGTCACCCGGAATTTCCATCGTAAGGCCGGGATTCCGCCCGGAATGCCGAACTGCGAAGCTCTAGCTTCGGGCGCCTCCGGGGGAATCTACAGAATATCGAAATATTCCCGTTTGTGCATGAAAAGCTGGTCATCTTTACACATTGCACGCCCGAAAAGGGGCTTCGTAGCCGATTTTGTGCCTGTATTGTCTTGCGCTTCGTGACAACCATGGAATCGCTACGGTATAAACATCCATGCAGACATTCAGGTGGCAGGCTTATTTAAGGGACCTGACCACCGCCGCATCAATCGAAGAAATCGCAAAAGGGGAGATCTGAGGGTCATGTCGACTGCTGTTGCTGGAAAGGGTTTGGAAGGGGTTATCGCCGCAAACTCCGGGATCTGCTGGATCGACGGAGATGCCGGCATATTATCCTATCGGGGAATCGATATTCACGAGCTGGCCGTTCACTCGACCTTCGAGGAGACCACCTACCTGCTGTGGAACGGCCTGCTGCCGAATCAGCATGAGATGCGCGAGTTTCAATCGCAGTTGACGCTTTCCAGGTCGATTGACGGGCGTATCGTCGATATGCTGCGCAGCTTTCCCACCTCGGCCACGCCGATGGAGGTGCTGCGCACGGCGGTCTCGGCGTTGAGCTTTTACGACGCTGACGAGAAGGACAACTCGCACGACGCCAATGTGCGCAAGAGCTACAACCTGACCGCGCAGATTGCCATGATCGTGGCCATCTACGACCGTCTGCGCAAGGGGCTGGAGATTGTTCCGCCGGACCGCTCACTGAGCCACGCCGGCAATTTTTTGTGGATGCTCAACGGCGTGAAGCCCTCCGAGACGGCGACCCGAACGCTGGACATCGCCCTGATTCTGCACGCCGACCACGAGCTGAACGCCTCGACATTTGCCGCCCGGGTCATCGCGGCCACCTTGTCCGACATTCATTCAGCGGTCACCGGGGCGCTCGGCGCACTCAAGGGGCCGCTGCACGGCGGGGCCAACGAAGCCGTCATGCGCCTGCTCTACGAAATCGACAAGGCGGGCGCCGATCCGGTCGAATACGTGAAGAGCATGTTGATGGCCAAGCAGAAGATCTCCGGCTTCGGCCACCGCGTTTACAAGACCGAGGATCCCCGCGCCACCCACCTGCGCAAGATGAGCGAGCAGCTCGGCAAGGACGCCGGCGTGCCCAAGTGGTTCAATTATTCCCGCGCCATCGAACTGTACATCAAGGAAGACAAGAAGCTGAACGCCAACGTGGACTTCTACTCGGCCTCGACCTACGCGACTTTGGGCGTCGACATCGACCTCTACACGCCCATCTTCGCCATCAGCCGCATCGCCGGCTGGGCCGCCCACGTCATCGAGCAGCTCGACGACAACCGCCTCATCCGCCCCCGCGCCGAATACATTGGCCCGCCCTACCCCGCGCCGTATATTCCCATCGAGAAGCGCGGATAAAATTCGCCCGGCAGAGAAACTTCTTGGCAGGTTACGGTTTCTTACCGACAGAGGATCAACCGTGAAAACGAAATTCGCTCTTATATTTACCCTGATGAGTATTTGCCTGATCTCTGGATGCTATCGGTATGCCCATCTCTACCCTATCCAGGGTCCGCTGGCTTCTCTGACGCCGCCGCCCATTTACACCGCCAAAATAACTGGCGCCTGGAATTCAGGCAACCTTTCCGTGACATTAGCCAATGGCGAAGTATTCTCAGGGCCGTGGAAGGAGATATCCGTGAAGGCGCGGACGCAGAGCGCAGCCGCGGGCGTTCCAGTGCAGTTTAATCTGGCCTCCGCATGGGACGCGGTGTATGGGCAGGGTTTCTATACTGCCCATGTTCTGGGTACGCCACTGTTTGTGCAAGCCGTCCTGACCGGAAATCAGGGGACCGTTCTCCAGGTGGAAATGTACCGGCAGGAACATGGCAGCGATACGGATCCGAACAGCGCGGCTCCGCTTGACATCAAAGGCGTGGCCAAAGACAGCAATGGCAACATTTTCAAGATGGCATTTTAAGCCGCACGGAATGCCACCCTCGCGCCGAACACATCGGCGGTACATTCCGCTCGCTGAGCGCGGATAAGACTCGATTGCCATAGAAACTTTCTGTGCGATTCCGGTTTCTAACCGGCAGAGGATCACCCATGAAGACAAAACTCGTTCTTTTTCTATTGAGTCTTTGCATCATCGCGGGATGCAATCCCGCATTCGGACAAAAACTTTATCCCGTCCAGGGGCCGCTGGCCGCGCAGACGCCTCCGCAGGTGTTTTCCGCTAAGCTCACGGGAGGACCTAAATCCGGGGGAATCTCCCTGGTTCTCACCAATGGAGAAACATTCAAGGGAAAGTGGGCGACTGTGGCAGTGTCTTTTGTAAACACCAAGACGCCGGGAACCCCTGCCAGCTACCCTCCGCAGCCCAACCTTGCCTTTGCCTGGGATGCCGTCTACGGACAGGGATATGTTTTTGCCCATATTCTGGGCGAAAGCATTGGCCAGGCTGTCCTGACTGGCAATCAGGGAACCGTTATCCAGTTGGAGTTCTTTGATGGGCGAATAGGAGTAGCCGTGGACAATAAGGGCAACATATACAAAATGGCCTGGTAAGAGGTTCGGCACGACAGGTCCAAATCATCGGTCCGCTCTGCGCCCCTCACCCCAGCTGCCCCTTCCACAGCAGATAAAGCCCCCAGGCGGCCAGCGTGCAACTGTCGCGGATTTCGCCGTCGCGCATCATCTCCCCGAACTCCTCAACGGAAACGGAGCGCACGGCTAGATCGTGCTCCTCGGCGTCCAGCTCCCGCTCCGTCTCGGTCAGGCCGGTGGCCAGAAAGATGTGCTGCTTCTGCCGGGCATACCCGTAGGCAATCCACAGCTCTCCCAGGCGGATCATCTCGGCCGCTTCCAGCCCCGTCTCCTCTTTCAATTCGCCGCGGGCCAGCTCTTCGGGATTTTCGACTTCCATCTCCCAGCCGCCCTGGGGCAGTTCCAGCGCGCGCTCCCCGATGGTGTAACGAAACTGCTCCACCAGCCAGACGCGGCCCCGGTCGATGGGCAGGATGATCGCCGAGTCGTGCTTCTCGACGACGCCGTAGACGCCCCGCACGCCGTTGGAGCGCAGAATCTCGTCCTCGCGCACCCGCATCCAGCGATTGCGATAGACCTCGCGGCTGGAAAGAGTGGTGATGGAGTGGCCGGGGCTGGCAGAAACCGGGTTCATTGGGCCTCCTTTTCCTGCCCGACGTAAGAAGAATAGGCGGTCCGGTCATGCGCATAGATGAAAATTCCGTTTATTCTTCCCGCAGCCGGTACTGGCGCAGGCGGCCTATCAGCGACGCCGGTCCGCTGACGGTGAGGCGGACGAGGTTGCCTTCGTACTCTCTGCTGTGCACGATCATGCCCGCCTCGATGGCCGCCAGCACCGCGCCCTCGTGCTGCGGAACACGCAGTTCCGCTTCGATGAGCGGGTCGGAGTGCAAGGCCTGGTCGATGGCCGTGAGCAGCGCCGCCATTCCCTCGCCGGTGCGCGCCGAAACGGCCACTTCGCCGCCAACCCGAGTCCGCTCCAGCAGTCCCTCGCGCTCGTGCTCCCCCAGCAGGTCGATCTTGTTGAGCACTTCGATGCGCGGCTTGGCGAGGCAATCGAGTTCGCCCAGAACCCGCTCGACTTGCGATTTTTGTTCTTCTCCATAAGTCGAAGACGCATCGCGGATGTGCAGCAGCACCTCGGCCTGCGCCACCTCTTCCAGCGTGGCGCGGAAGCTGGTGACCAGCGTGTGCGGCAGGTTGCGGATGAAGCCGACCGTATCCGACAAGAGAACCCGGCGGCGGCTGGGCAGCTCAATGGCCCGCAGTTTCGGGTCGAGCGTGGCGAACATCTTCGGCGACTGCAAGACCTGAGCGCCGGTGAGTTGATTGAAGAGCGTGCTCTTGCCGGCGTTGGTATAGCCAACGAAAGCCACCGTGGGCACCGGAACCGACTCGCGGCGCTGGCGCTGCTGCTTGCGCACGCTGCGCACCGCGTCAAGATCGAGCTTCAGATGGTCGATGCGGCGCTTGATCTGACGGCGATCGGTTTCGAGCTTGGTTTCACCGGGGCCGCGCGTGCCGATGCCGCCGCCCAACTGCGACATCGCCTTGCCCTTGCCGCTGAGCCGCGGCAGCAGGTAATCAAGCTGCGCCAGCTCCACCTGCAACTGCCCCTCGCGAGTGCGGGCGTGGCGGGCAAAGATGTCCAGAATTAACTGCGTCCGGTCCAGCACGCGGCAGGGAAGCGCGGACTCCAGGTTGCGCAACTGGGTGGGTGTCAGGTCGTGGTCGAAGAGCACCAGATCGGCCTCTGTCGAAGCAACGACCCCGGCAATCTCCTCCACCTTGCCCGCGCCGATGAGCGTGGCCGGATCGGGGCGCGCGCGGCGCTGCATGATCTCGGCAGCCACTACGCCGCCGGCGCTTGCCACCAGCTCGCGAAACTCGGCCAGAGACTCTTCCGCGTCCAGTTCCGTGGACGAACGCGACGGAGCCGTTCTGGCCGGGGGAACGCCTGAACCAGGAAGATTCTCCGGCGCATCCTCATCGAATCCGAAATCAGGGGCGGCCAACTCCGGGCGCACAACCGCTTGCCGCGCGCCTGCCTGGGCTGCGCGGTTGCCGCGAGAGCGGACCCCGCCGAGGTCCACGCCCACCAGAACTGCGCGTTCCGTGCCTCCCCCTCCGCGACCGATTGCCGTGGTGGAAGGCCGAACGCCTGTCCTGCTCGTCTC